>CAZKGS010000246.1:0-3687 GCA_964552105.1 uncultured Syntrophaceae bacterium | reverse complement strand
GCCAGAAGGCCATCATCGCAAGTGGCTTTTCCGAATCAAAACGTGTCAAACAGGCCCAGAAACTTGGCGCGTGGGCTTATGTAAAGAAGCCGTATCTGATGGAACAAATCGGAATTGCTGTCAGAAATGAACTGGACAGATAATGCCTGTCATTTGAAGGCATAAAACTAATATCGTACCTTCGTGGTCAATTTTTACAGTGCATATAACTTCGCAGTCCTTATTGTTTTCCTTGATTTTTCGATTTTTTTTGTTTATTGATTAATATCGATTTGAGAGTAGTGTCGTGGCAAGCTTGCAATGATGCACAAGCCTTCGTCATTGCGAGGCCGAAGGCCGTGGCAATCTCTTGGATTATGCCAAGTTAGCTCCCAGTAGCAGGAGATTGCTTCGCTTCGCTCGCAATGACACTCGAGACTTGACACGACAGTAGTATGATAACCGGCTTGGATACTATTTTTCCAATTCATTATCCTCTGTTTTTCTTCACTCTTACAATGCACTTGGCTGAATCCAGCCTTCCTTCTCTTATTAATGATTCTCTTAAATCTCTGCTAATAAGGAACCTTGCGTAATGGATAAGGGCTCATATGCTATTTAGAGAGACCTTTGCACAACTGCCGTTATTTGTCATTTCGACCGTAGGGAGAAATCTTAACAGACGTGAATCATTAAGATTTCTCGTAGCTAACACTCCTCGAAATGACAAAATTCAAGGTCTCGAATCAAGGATTTGGGGAAAAGCCGATAAGCGCAAATATACGGAGCAGGCATTGAATGAGAGAGAGGAATTCAGTTCGAGCCTGCCTGCTGAGCGGGAGTTATTATGAGGACTAAATTATACGAAATACCTGAAGGATATAAAATTACGATAATAGCCATTCTTTTAACAGTTTTTTTATGTCTAACCTTTTATGCTCATCTGATTTTTAAAACCGGTATTATTTTTACACACTTCTTTTATATCCCGATAATTTTATCTTCAATTTGGTGGAAGAGAAAAGGTTTGGTTGTGGCTGCATGTTTAGGGGGAGTGGTAATTTTAAGCAGCTCCATCTTTCTTGAAGCGGATTTGATAAATAATTTCCTTCGCGCTTCCATGTTTGTTTTAATTTCCTTTGTGGTTGCTATATTAAGTGAGCGTATCGCTGAAAGAGAGGGGGCGCTTCGAGAAAGTGAAGAGAAATACAGGGCATTTTTCCAAACATCAAAAGCTTTCGTTTTCATCACCTCCGCAGATGGAAGATTGGTAGACTTTAATGATGCTGTCATTGAGCTTTTAGGTTATGAAAACAGAGATGAATTACAAAAGGTCGGTGTACCAGAGTTATATGAACATCCAGAGGAAAGAAAAGAACACCTCCAACTGGTTCAAGAACAGGGACATTATCCTGTCAACTTACGTAAAAAAGATGGCAGTATAATCAATACCCTTATCTCAACGGTGGCAAGAAAAGATGAAGACGGGCACGTGACAGTTTTTCAGGGAATAGCTACTGACATCACCGAGCACAAGCTTGTCGAGGAAGCACTGCAACAGCACATGCACACACTTGACGAGCGTGTAAGGGAATTGAACTGCCTGTATAGCATCTCCAGTCTTGCTGAAAGGCCGAATATTTTGCTCGAGGAAATACTTCAGGGCATAGTTGAAATCATTCCCCCTGCCGGGCAGTATCCCGAGATCACCTGCGCACAAATCATTGTAGGTGAAAAGGAGTTCAAAACGGCTAACTTCAGGGAAACGAAATGGAGACTGCTCAGCGATATTATTGTCAGTGGTGAGTCAATCGGAAGTGTTGAAGTTTGCTGCCTGGAAGAAAGACCGGAAAGATATGAGGAGGGTTTTCTCCTTGAAGAAAGGAATCTGATTAATGCTGTTGCCGAGCAAGTTGGAAGAATTGTTCAGCGAACACAGACGGAAGAAGAACTGAGAAAACACCGAGATCATCTTGAAGCGATGGTGGAAGAACGCACGATCGAACTCAGAAAAATCAATCAGCAACTCCAGCAGAAGATAATAGAAAACAAGAAAGCAAAAGAAGCCTTGCTGGCATCTCGGGAATACGCAAGGAACCTCATTGAAAGTTCTCTCGATATGGTCATAAGCGTGGATGTCGACAGGAACATTGTCGAGTTTAACAAAGCGGCGGAGGAAACTTTCGGATATGGGCGCAGTGAAGTTACCGGCAATCCGGTTGACATCCTCTACGCAAACCCGGAAGAAAGTTTTGAAGTTCACAATACAACCCTCGGAGATGGAAAATGTGTTCGGGAAATCCAAAACAGGCGCAAAAACGGCGAGACCTTTCCGACTTTCCTTTCCGCTTCCCTGCTCAGGGGCGTAAACGGTAAGGTGATGGGTATTATGGGAGTATCCCGCGACATTACCGAACTCAAACGTTCCCAGGAACAGATCGGGACATCCCTGAAGGAAAAGGAAACACTGCTTGCGGAGATTCACCATCGTGTCAAGAACAACCTGCAGATCATATCAAGCCTGCTTGACATGAGAATCATGCGCGCAGATAATCAACAGGTCATCGCCCTCCTTGAAGATGCACGTTCCAAGATTCACACCATGGCCATGATCCATTCACAGCTGTACCAGAGCGAACAATTTGGCCGTATTGAAATGAAACGCCATATCACGGAACTCGCCAACTACCTCTCACAAATTTACGCAACCGGGAAAAGGATTAACACTATTGTTGAATCCAACGAGGTTTACCTTTCTTTAAACCGCGCCATCCCCTGTGCTCTCGTCATAAATGAACTGGCCTCTAATGCCTTAAGGCATGCATTTAAAGGAAGAGATGAAGGAAGCATGGAAATCTCTTTGCAAGAAACAAAAGACGGAAAAATTATACTTACAGTCAAGGATGATGGAGTAGGAATCCCTGAAGATATCGATATCTTCAAAACGGATACCCTTGGCCTTAAGCTGGTTACGAATACGGTTAAAAAGCAGTTAAAGGGAGAATTGAAAGTTGAGCGCGATGCCGGCACGACAATCATCGCGGAATTTAGCATTATGGAGGAGGGGAAGATATATCATGCATAAAGTATTGGTGACAGATGATGAGGCATATATCGCCACACAGATAGAAGAACGTCTTACATCCATGGGATATGATGTGGTAGGTGTAGCATCTTCAGGCGAAGAAGCCATAGACATGTCCAGAACCTTTGTTCCAGATTTAGTCCTGATGGATATAGTAATGCCGGGTAAGCTTAACGGCATTGGAGCAGCCAGAATAATAAAAGATGAACTTGACATTCCGGTGATCTTCTTGACCGCTTATACGGAAGACCAGTTAATAGATGAAGCAAAAAATGCGGAACCTTTTGGATATATCGTAAAACCGCTTCAAGAAAGAGAAATAAAAGCGGCCATTGAAATCGCCATTCACAAAAAAGATGTAGATCGCCAGTTACATGAGTCGGAGAAGAAATACAGGTTACTGGTCAGCAACATTCCCTGCGTTGTGTTTACCGGCTATAAAGATTTTTCCGTTGATTTCATTGACGATAAAGTCGAAGAATTAACCGGTTATAGTTCGGAAGACTTTAATTCGCGGAAGCTGAAATGGTCAGATATTGTGATTGAAGACGACATTCAAAAAATCGTTGAAGACTTCACTAATGCGCTGAAAGGCGATAAAAAGTATAGCAGGAAATACAGGA
>CAZKGS010000245.1:0-3694 GCA_964552105.1 uncultured Syntrophaceae bacterium | reverse complement strand
AGCTTCCTTCAAAGAGAAACCTGGAATGTCTTGAAGGAGTGATTCCGGGTAGAGTAGAAAACCTATAACATCTTTTGATACAGGCGGTTCGTTTCGCACTGCTCACAGGTTTGCCATAGCTAGTAATCACATTACCGCTGACATGGTGGAAAGTTCAGCATTTTCTTTCCTGGCGGTAAAGTATAATGTTCAGGGAGTACCACACACAGTCATTAATGAAGAGCACAGCAATACGAAACAGGTAGGTGTGAAATGTAAAAAAAGCTGTCTCATTGTGTTGTCAGGAATTGTACTGGACCGAGGAGCTTGCATACAGAAAGGACATCAGGAAATTAAAAGATGCTGATTATGAACACATTGCTAACGACATGAAGAGGGCATACGTTTTTTTAACAACCGAATGCCTGGTTTATATGAAACACCTGAAGGATAATTACCCTTATCTGTTTTCCCTTGCCACAAGAACAAATCCTCTTGATCCGAATGCCTTACCGGAAATAACATGCACTTAATTTCAAAGGACCAATCCTCATAAAGATGCCTCAAGGAGCCTTGCGTAATTCCAGAAGAACAGGTGTTCCTGAAATGTGCGGAATCCAAAGTCTTTGAGGATTCCCTTCCAGTCCCTCTTTATGAAATCAAACGCATGGGGACATTCCATAATCTTGAAAGGAACACGCAGATGCAGGGGCATGTCCTGCAGTGAGAATTCGTTATAATCCAAAATAAAAAATTTACCCCCCGGCTTGAGATGATCAGTGACATTTTGAATGGTTTTCTCTCTTACCTGGTGAGGAAGTCCATGTATAACAAATGAAATAAATGCCTTGTCAAAAGTATCTGTAAATTCAAAGGGCTGGTCAATCCGCTGCTTAAGAAAAGAAACAATTGTGAATTCTTTGAAGCGGGAACAAAATTGTTTTTCCATCTCGTTAGAGATATCCATACCTAATAATCTGCCCTTTTCAGAAAGGTATGATATCATCAAATGAGCATTCCTTCCTGTACCACATCCCAAGTCAATAATCTTATCCTCTGGTCTTATATGCATCAGAGAAACCGCTTCTTTTATAAAATTAGAATAGCGGCCAAGGCTCATCAAATTCATAATAAAATCATAATGTGCTGCGGTAAACCTTGTTAATTCAACCTTTGAATCTTTATATAATTTACCCATAAGGCTCCTGGGTGAGTTGTATGCCCGTGATATCGATTTTATGTTGCCTACAATTTCTTCGCAATCTCATAGCTATCTCTGATAGCGTCCTGGGCGTTTCCTACTTCTTTAGCGTCACCAACTACATATACCTGCATTTCTCCCCTTAACTCTTCCTCAAGAGGATTGTAACTTTTCATTCCGGTGGAAACAACTATGATATCTATATCATTAAATTGTATATCATCCCCATTTCTCTCAGCGTAAACAGTTTTTCCTTCTATCTTTTTAATATATGTGTGATCACTGAAGACAGTCCCCTTTTCCTTCATCATTTTGAGGGAGAGGTTCTTGGCAATCATTTCCATATCTTCACCAAAGTCGGTTGTTCTTTTAACAATGGTAATTCTGTTGTTCCCGGGTATCAATCCGGTAGCAATATCCACACCAATAAGGCCGCCTCCTATAATCAACACATTTTTATTTTCCGGCAAATTCTCCTCCATTAAGATATCTGCCCAATAGAAATTATCTAAACCTGGAATGGACAACACAGATGGCCTTGAACCGGTTGCTATAATTACACCATCATATTTTTTTGTAAGATTTGATTTTCTTGCTTCTTTGAAGATCAGATTGACTCTGTTCTCCTTTAACCTTTCTTTCAGGTACGGAATCAGCTTTGCCATTGATTTCTTATTGGGTGTCAATGGCGCCAGGTTGAATTGCCCTCCCAGTTCATCTTTTTCATAAAGGTCAACATCGTGTCCCCTTTCCTTCAAAATTATTGCAGCTTCCATCCCTGCTAAACCACCACCTGCGATGGCGTATCGTTTAGGTCGTTCGGCCTTTTCAACAGCTTCTGCTTCTTTCCCTGCTTGAGGGTTCACAAGACATTGAAGCCCCTGTCCCGATTTTACACCGCCCAGGCAGCCCTCTGCACAGGCCAGACAAGGACTTATAACGCCTTTTACTTCACCTTGATATTTGCCGATAAAGTCGGGATCTGCTATTAAAGCCCTGCCTACGGCGATGTAATCAGCTGGAAATTCAGCGCGTAATTTTTCGATATCTTCAACCGTATTGATCTGCCCAACGAACATTACGGGAATATTTATCTCTTGTTTAATTGTACCTGCCATTTCCCATGTTTTACCCTTGGTAACAAACATATGCTGAAAATACCATGGAGGCGTGGAGCAGACCGTGCCGGCAGACACATGTATGGCATGGACACCATTTTCTTCCAGTATCTTTGAAAATGCTGTCATCTCAGTCAATTTTATCCCGCTGGGTATCATTTCGTCACCACTTATCCGGGCGATAATGGGCAAATTTACAGTTTGTTTAACCGCTCGCAACACATCTAAGGGAAACCTTATCCTGTTCTCAAAACTTCCACCGTATTCGTCTGTCCTGTCATTAACAAAAGGTGAAAGAAATTGTGCCAAAAGATAGCCATGACCGAATTGTAATTCGATAATATCAAAATTGGCTTTTTTTGCACGCAGGGCGGCTTTTGCAAACAGGTCCGTAACCTGCTTCATATCTTTTTTATCCATTCTTCCGGGAGTTGCCCCACCATTCTCGCAGGGTCTGTCCGTGGAAGAAATGAAATAATTATTTGGGATGTTTGGGTTTGCCATTCTTCCGGGATGGTTGAGATGTGCAATTACTTTGGCACCTGAATCATGGATAGAAGAAACTAATTTCTGCAACCCTTCGTTTTTGTCATCGTTATCTATTCCCAACTGTGTAGGAATTTCGCGCAATCCTTTATCGAGATAAAACGGTTCCGGAATAACGGCGCCCAAGTATTTGCATCTGCGTTTGTAAAAAGCAATGTGCCTTTCATTAACTTTACCACTTCCATCTCCATACCCTGTTTTTATTGGGGCAAATACAAACATATTTTTTAATTTCAACATGTTACGGCTCCTTATTAATTAAAAAAGTCAATTCTTTTGCCATACCTATGGCAAGCTATAGGAGGCTGTCCGAGAATAGCTTCGTCGCGAGGGCGAGCGAAAATTTCTCTGGCAAGGCGGCGAGGCCAAAAGCACCGGAAGCACAGCTGTGCCTACGGTGAGGAGGTTTTGGTCTTGCTAACGCAGCACGTGGAATTTGCAGCCGCCCGCAACAGAAGAGTATTCTCGGACAGCCTCCTAGGCCTTTAATTTTCAAATTATGTCAACTCATTGAAATCGCATCAAAGGGACACCCATCAATGCACGCCCCACACCCGATGCATTTGGCCTCATCAATTACGGCAATATCACTGATAGTAATGACATTTACGGGACAAAAATCAACGCACACCCCACAAGATCCACACTTTTGAGCATTCACATGGGCAACCGCATGGCTCTTGTCTCTCTGTACCTGACCGATTCGCTGTTTGGTATCCTGAATCTGCTGTTCGAGAACACGGCCCTGTTCTTTGAGGGTAGCTATTTCTTCTCTTCTCATCATCTGTGGTTGCGATACAGGATTTCCAGAAAGCTTTGTATTACTCGCAATCTGGTTTATTCCCCGGCT
>CAZKGS010000244.1:0-3703 GCA_964552105.1 uncultured Syntrophaceae bacterium | reverse complement strand
TCACAACCAGAAGCAGCCAAAATGCTGAACGTGTCTGAAAGAACCATAAGAACAATCAAGGCCATTGAGAAAGTATCACCGGAGTTGCTCTCAGAGATAGAAGCTGGCAGGGCAACGGCGACAAAGATTTATAGTTTAGTCAAAAGAGACAATCAACGGGAAGAATACGAACAGCGGGTCGCCATAGCTTCTGAAAAAATTAAACAAGAACCTGGTTTGTTACCCAACTTAATACTGTGTGATCCTCCGTGGCGCTATGATTTTGCAGAAACGAAAAGCCGCCAAATTGAAAACCAATATGATACGCTTACTGTTCCAGAAATAGGAAAATCTTTAAAAGAAACTGAGCCGGATTGTTTATTGCTTTTGTGGGCTACGGCCCCTAAAATCAGAGAAGCATTTAAATTGTTGGATTTATGGAGATTTGAATATAAAACACAGGCCATCTGGGACAAAGAAATTATTGGAGCTGGCTATTGGTGGAGAGGACAGCATGAAATATTGATTGCTGCTACAAAGGGCGATGTATCCCCACCATTGGCAGAGTTCAGGGTGTCTTCGGTGTTTAGGGAAAGAAGAACGATCCACAGCAAAAAACCCTTATGTGTTTATGAATGGATCGAAAGAGCTTTTGCAGACAAAATTAAACTTGAAATGTTTTGTAGAGAACCGCGAGAAGGTTGGCTGAGTTGGGGGAATGAATGTTGAACGATTTTCAAGAAGATTTAAAATTCAGCCATTCGGCTGAAGATTTACCATTATGGAATACGGTTTACAATAAGGCGTTCCCGAATAATCATGGTTTTGCTAACATGAGAGATAATGGGCAAACTCAATATTTGGGAATAGACCGTACTGTTATTTTAAGTTCCGGCAAAGCTATTTATATTGATGAAAAAGTCAGACGTAAGGATTACGGGGATATTTTGATTGAATATATTAGTAATGACCAAAAAGAAACAAAGGGGTGGGCTGAAAAACCACTTTTTTGTGATTACATAGCATACGCTATTTTGCCCCAGAGTATGTGTTATTTGTTGCCTGTTCCACAATTACAAAAAGCATGGATAGAAAACAAACGAGATTGGTTGTCTCAGTTTGGGACAAAAGCGGCAGATAATAAATATTATAAAACATTAAATTGCCCAGTACCTATTAATGTTTTATTCAAGGCGATTGGCCAGACATTACGGATAGCCTTTTAAGGAATGGGATTATGGCACGACCTGAACGCAAAGATGCTGATTATTTTCCTTTCTACGCAAAGGATGGCAGAACACTATTTATTTTAGAAGACAAATACGGGTGCAAGGGCACTGGATTTTTCACTAACGTTTTACGATTTCTAACCCTCCAGCCAGACCATCATTTCTGTATTAAGAACGAAGCCGATAAATTATATTTCTTTTCCAAAACAAAATGTGACGAAGTTTCTGGCA
Source organism: uncultured Syntrophaceae bacterium (assembly GCA_964552105.1). Taxonomy (GTDB): domain Bacteria; phylum Desulfobacterota; class Syntrophia; order Syntrophales; family UBA6807; genus CAZGAK01. The sequence goes on along the minus strand of CAZKGS010000244.1, from coordinate 2,264 downwards.
TGGACATGCTGAATATTATGACAAAGACTTGTAAGATACACAGTGACTTGTGGGTAACTTACGAAGTTATTGTTTCAGAAGACCTATTGACCAGCCTCAAAGACGCTTATCGCAATCGCATAAATTCTATTATTACAATTGATGAAATAGTAGTTTTTTACGCTGGAAACTCACAAGAAGAAGGGGTTTCTTACGCTGGAAACTCACAAGAAGAAGGGGTTTCTGATACCGGAAAACCACAAAGGAAACTAAAGGAAAGTAAAGTAAAAAAAGAGGGTAAATTTTTACCCCCCTCTTCCGATGAATTAAAAGATTATTGCCGTAAACGGCAAAACCAAATCAACCCCGAAACTTTTATTGATTTTTATACGGCCAAAGGATGGATGGTTGGGAAAAATAAAATGAAAGATTGGAAAGCAGCAGTCAGGACGTGGGAGCAAAGAGACACAGGAGCGAAACATGAAGACCCTTATGCAAAAAGTTTGTAAAAGAATAATCATATATTTAAACTCACTTGGCTTATTATCTCAAAGCCTAACGGTTAAAATCTTTAAGTGGTTTAATTTAAAGGAAATCTGATGCAGATACGTGAATTCTTATCAAAAAAAGGTTTTAAATGGCAGGAAAAGAACCGTAACGGGAAAACAGAAGCGATAATGAACTGCCCTTTCTGCGATGACACTCAAAAGAAGTTCGCCATTAACTTAACATCCGGAGCTTTCAAGTGTTTGCACGAAAATTCTTGCGGTGTTTGTGGATCATGGTGGGATTTTCAAAGGGACCTGGGGGACGAACCAAGACATCTTGATAGTGAAAAATCATTTTATAATTACACAAAACCGACATATCAGAAGCCAAAACCAAAAGCTCAAAAGCCGGAAAGTACAGTTGTTGAATATCTCAAAGGAAGGGGTTTTACGGACGAAACTATTAAACATTTCAAAATAGGGCAGCACAACGGGAACACGGTAATGATCCCATTTTTTAAAGATGGTGAAGTGGTCAATGTGAAATACAGGGGAATCGAAAAAAAGGATATGTGGACAGAGAAAAACGCCGAGCCTGTACTATTTAATCGGGACAACATTAAAACCAATGAGCTTATAATCACAGAAGGTGAGTATGATTGTATGGCGTTGCATCAATACGGTATCCCTTCTGTATCTGTTCCTAATGGTGTTAATGACTTTCGATGGTTAGAAAATGAATGGGAATGGTTGGAAAAATACACAACGATTTATATTTGTTTTGATAATGACATTGCTGGGCGTAAAGGGCTGCATGAAATAGTTCAAAGGTTAGGACTTTGGCGATGTAAGGCTGTAACATTCCCCCAAAAGGATGCGAATGAATGCCTGAAGAGTAAAGTTCCTAAAGGTGAAATATATGATTGTCTTGCGATAGCACAGGACTTTAAACCATCCATGATAGTGAATCCTTCTGATTTTATAGACGAAGTTAGCAACCTTTTTACCTATCCGGATCAATTACGGGGGATGTCAACCGGGTGGGGGAAGCTGGATAAACTATTAGGTGGGTGGCGTGAATCTGAGTTGACTGTTTGGAGTGGCCGGAATAGTGCGGGGAAATCCACTATATTAAATCAAGTTTTTTTAAATTTAGCGAAAAGAGATGTTAAAAGTTGTATTGCTTCGCTTGAAATGCGAGTACCTAAATACTTGAGATGGGCCGTCATGCAACATACAGGAAAATCCTTCCTTTACAGGAACGATATTCAAAAGGCCCTCGAATGGATGTCTGGAAAAATCTATTTAATTAATACATTAGACACGCTTACACCTGAAGCTATACTCGATATGTTTGAGTATGCTGCCAGAAGATACGGAGTTAAACACTTTCTCGTTGACAGCCTTATGAAGCTCAATTTTCCCGAGAAAGACGAGTTAAAAGAGCACAAGAAATTTGTTAATCAATTAACCGCCTTCGGGGATAAGTTTAAATGCCATATCCACTTAGTAGCACATCCCAGGAAGGGAATGAAAGACAGTGACAAGCCCGGCAAGGTCGATGTGATGGGAACCGGGCACATAACAAACTTAGCCCACAATGTATTGATTATGCACCGCCCAGGAGAAGACGAAAAAGAAGCAAGCGAGAAAAACGGAAAACAGATCCCCGATGCGGTTTTGTATGTTAAAAAAAACAGAGAGATGGGAACGGAAGGAAGTTTAAAACTACAATTTGATCCTGAAACTAAGAAATTTTATGAGTGAGACAATGAAGATATTATTTGAAGGCACATT
>CAZKGS010000243.1:1318-3704 GCA_964552105.1 uncultured Syntrophaceae bacterium | reverse complement strand
AAATTTGAGCCTGACGCAGAAATTGGGCAAAAGGGAACGTTATGCAAAGGTCTCAAAAGGTTATACTATATTTGAAGCCCAACCCAGAGGATATTTCAATCAAGGAGATTCACTTTCCGGATAATAATGCCTTGAGAGTGCTTCTCGGAGAGCATGATGGAAACATTAAGCTCGTTGAGAAACTGGAAAACGTGAAACTCAATGTGAGGGGGGATAAGGTTCTTGTAAAGGGAGAGGACATCGGGACCTGTATAATTGAAAAGCTGCTTGGTCAGCTTTATAATATTATTAAAAAAGGCTACCCTATTTATCCCGCCGACATCGATTATGCCCACAGGATGCTTACCAGGAATGGTTCAATCGATATAGAAAAGATATTCCTTGATACGGTTTTTATATCTTCAAAGAAAAGGATTATTACCCCGAAGAGTATCGCCCAGAAATTGTATATCGATTCCATACGAAAACATGATATTGTTTTTGCGATAGGTCCTGCTGGAACGGGGAAAACTTACCTTGCCATGGCTGTTGCTGTGGCCGCTCTGTTGGAAAAGCAAGTGAATCGCATTGTTTTAACAAGGCCAGCCCTGGAAGCCGGTGAGAGGCTCGGTTTTCTCCCCGGTGATCTCGCAGAAAAGGTTAATCCCTACCTGAGGCCTCTTTATGATGCCCTGTATGACATGGTAAACTTTGACAGGGCATCTGCCCTGATACATAAAGGGGTCATTGAAGTGGCTCCCCTTGCCTTTATGAGAGGAAGAACGCTTAATGATTCTTTTGTCATTCTCGATGAGGCACAGAATACTACTTCTGAACAGATGAAGATGTTTTTGACCCGACTTGGTTTCGGCTCAAAGGCAGTTATAACGGGAGATGTAACTCAGACAGATCTCCCGCCGGATAAAATATCGGGCCTGATCGAGGCAGAAAAAATTCTCAGTAAAACTAAAGGGATGCAGTTTGTCTATTTTTCGGAAATAGATGTGGTAAGACATCCCCTTGTTCAGGATATTATTCGTGCCTATAAACATCTCGACAGGAAAAAAGACGAATAATTTTTAATATTAGCAACTTACATATATAATATGTCTAAAAATATAAAACATTCCAGTCCCAGAAACGGATCAGTACGAGTTAATTTTATTCCGCAGTTCGCCAGAAATATTTTGTTTCAGAGATGTGCTATTTTAATTTTAATGAGTCTGATTCTAACTCTCATCCTGTCCCCCCGAATTCATCTTATATCTTCAACGTATAACTCAGGAACAATTGCAACAAAGGACATAAAGGCAGATCATGACTTACTTGTAGAGGATAAAGTCTCGACAGAACAAAAAAAGTTAGAAACATCGAAACAAGCAAAACCAATCTACGATTATGATAGAGATATGCCGTCCTTAATTGGAATGCACCTGGCCAAAGCCTTTCTTTCCATGGAAGAAACATATTACCACATGGAAAGGGAAAATGCTTCTCCAGATGACAGAAAGACCATTATTGAAAAGGCACGACAAGCTTTTGAGGATACCATGGGTCTCACCCTCACAGAAAATGAATTTAAAACACTGAATAAGTACAAATTTTCATTTGATACATGCAACGACATCGTAAAGTTGATCTATTCAGTATACAATAAAGGGTTAATTGGCCAGGGGAGCTTCGCAACTCTCAATACGGATGAAGGCATTATTGTCAGGAATATAAGAACTCAAAATGAGGAAGAAATCAGCGATCTTTCATCAATCATGAACATGGATGAAGTTGATGAACTTATCTTGAAAAATTCAGCGGTTATATTTGCATATGCACCAAAAGACATAACAGGTGTTTCTGTTGCCCTCGTGAGAAGAGTAATCCGGCCAAATCTCACATTCGCCAGGAATGCGACGGAAAAAAGAAAACAGAACCTCATGGACAATGTAAAACCGGTGTTCTATAAGGTTCAGAAAAATGAGATGATCGTCCGTGAAGGTGAAAAGATTTCAGCTGTTCATTTAGACAAACTCGCTGCACTGTATAAAGAAGAGGATGGGAAAAGCTTCCTGAATATTTCCATATTCCTGGGGATGTTTCTTACCATTATGCTATTCTCCACTATTCTATATCAAATATTCAAAAAATCCCTTGTATCACGTGACAAGAATATAAACACTGATATCCTGTTGCTGGGGATTGCTGCCATCCTTCAGGTAATCCTTGCAAGAATAGGCATCTTTATATGCGAATCAATAAATTATGCGTTTCCTGTTATTCCTGCCAATGCCTGTTTATATGCCATACCATTTGCGACGGCTACCATGCTTGTCGTGATTCTTCTCAATAGAGATGTTGGGTTGGTATTTTCTATTTTTTCGGCCTTTCTCATAAGCTTTCTTTTTGAAGAAAA
>CAZKGS010000243.1:0-1218 GCA_964552105.1 uncultured Syntrophaceae bacterium | reverse complement strand
CAAAGGATGATTATGGTAGCTCCGGGAACGTATCACCACAGTATCATTGTGGCATCCATGGTAGAGACGGCTGCAGAGGCAATAAACGCGAATTCACTCCTGGCCAAGGTTAGCGCCTATTATCACGATATAGGCAAGATGAAAAAATCTCTCTACTTTATCGAAAACCAAAAGGGTCCCGAGAACAAGCTTGATAAACTTTCACCCAAGATGAGCAGCCTGGTCATTATCTCTCATGTTAAGGAAGGATGTGAGATGGCCAAAGAATACAAGCTAGGCTCTGCAATTACTGATATTATAAAGCAGCATCATGGGACGCGCATAGTCAGCTACTTTTACGAAAAGGCCCAACAGGACAAAGATCCTTCTGTTCGATCAATACCGGAAGACGAATTCAAGTATCCCGGACCTAAGCCTCAAACAAAGGAAGCAGGACTCGTTTTGCTCGGTGATATTGTTGAAGCTTCATCAAGAACCCTGAAAAATCCGACACCCTCACGGATAAAGAATCTGGTTGAGGACAGAATAAATCAGGTTTTAATGGAAGACCAACTCAATGATTCTGAATTAACATTCCGTGATCTCAGTAAAATTACAGAAAGTTTTATCAGAACTCTCAATGGAATTTTTCACCAGAGGATAGATTATCCCATGTCCGCTACCAGAGAAGATAATTTGGAAAAAGAAAAAAATGGCAATTCTCACAGAAAACCGTCAGAAAAAAATAAACATAGATATTCCAAGAATTTGTCAGGCACTCAATAGTATACTAAAGTATCTTCATATCGAAGATAGTGAGATCAGCGTGCTCTTTGTCGATGACGAGGGTATCAAAGATATAAATAACCGGTACTTGAACAGAAACTATCCCACAAATGTTATTGCATTTTCCATGAGAGAGGGAGAATTTGGAGATATTAATCCCCACATCCTTGGAGATATCGTTATATCTGCAGAAACAGCCTTACGAGATGCTGAGCAAGAAAACCTCCCATTTGAAGATGAACTGGATTACCTTATGATTCACGGCATACTTCATCTTCTCGGATATGATCATGAAGAATCCGAAAGTGAATCAAAAAGGATGAAAGAAAAAGAAAAAGAAATCTTTTTTGACGCCAAGAACTATATGATTGAATAGGTTCAGATTTTTACCCGTGACCTGAGACCTTTGCAGAACGTTCAATTTTGTTCAAGTTCAAGGAAGGCGAAAATTTT
>CAZKGS010000242.1:0-3724 GCA_964552105.1 uncultured Syntrophaceae bacterium | reverse complement strand
AATGAATATGACACCCTGATCATTGATGAAGCCCATGAAAGAAGCATGAACATAGACTTCATTCTCGGAATACTGAAAAAACTCCTCAAAAAGAGAAAGGACATCAAGCTCATCATTACGTCGGCTACCATAGACACGGAGAAATTCTCCCGTGCCTTCAATGACGCACCCATCATTGAGGTGTCCGGAAGAATGTATCCGGTTGAGGTCCGTTATCTCCCTATTGATGAAAAACTGGAGGAAAGTGGCGAGATTTCTTACGTTGATGCGGCAATTCATGCCGTGGGTCAGCTAAAAAAAGAAAAACGCCGGGGTGATATGCTCATTTTTATGCCTACGGAACAGGATATCCGCGATACCTGCGACATTCTAACGGCAAAAAAATATAAAGATACGAAGGTTTTCCCTCTTTTCGCACGTCTATCATCTGCCGAGCAGAAGCGCATCTTCAAAATCATACAGGAGCAGAAAATCGTAGTTGCCACCAATATAGCAGAAACGTCAATTACCATCCCCGGTATCCGGTATGTGATTGACACCGGCTTCGCACGGATATCCGAGTACAATGCCAGAACCAGGACCAGGGGCCTTCCCATAAAAACTGTATCCAAAAGCAGTGCCGACCAGAGGAAGGGGCGTTGCGGAAGAGTGCAGGACGGCATTTGCATTCGTCTATATTCGGAAGAGAATTATGAAAATCGTCCCCTTTTCACACATCCTGAAATCCTGCGCTCTAATCTGGCCGAGGTTATCCTCAGGATGATCGCCTTGAAAATGGAAGACATTTCATCTTTTCCATTCATAGACCCGCCAGGCCCAAAAAACATCAAGGATGGAATTGATATCCTTGAGGAACTTGATGCAATTCGATCTGAAAAGAAGAAAAAAGGCGGTGGTGTCTCATCCGCACTTACTGAAAAAGGAAGGATGATGGCCCGTCTGCCCATCGATCCCAGAATATCAAGAATGATTATTGAGGCAGAAAAAGAGGGTTGTGTTAAAGAAATCCTGATTATCGCTTCCGCGTTAAGCACTCAGGATCCAAGAGAAAGGCCTCTCGAAAAAGAAGCCGCGGCAGATCAGGTGCATAAAGCCTTTGTCAACCCCTCTTCCGATTTTATTACACTTCTCAATATCTGGAATAAATACAACGACATGTGGAATATATTGAAGACCCAAAATAAAATGAGGAAATTCTGCGCCGAACATTATCTTTCCTTCAGAAGGATGAGGGAGTGGAAGGACATCCATGGCCAGATTGCGACAATCCTCAAAGAAGAGAAATTTCAAATAAGGAAGAAAAAAGCGCTTCAGGGCGACGACCTCTATAAAGGAATCCACAAATCGATCCTCAGCGGACACCTTTCAAATATTGCCGCTAAAGAAAAAAAGAATTTCTACAAAAAAGCAAAAGGTCAAGAAGTCATGCTCTTCCCCGGTTCAGGTGTTTTCAATAAGGGAGGAGATTGGATCGTCGCGGCGGAAATAATAGAAACATCAAGGCTTTTTGCCCGAACAGTCGCCAATATAAAAAGTGAATGGATGGAAGAAACGGGAGGTAATCTCTGCAAATCCACATTCTCAAATCCGCACTGGGATAATAAACGGGGAGAAGTCATGGCCTCAGAACAGGTCACCCTTTACGGCCTCGTTATCGTCTCAGGAAGACCCGTCTCTTATGGTAACATCAACCCGGAAGAAGCAGCGGAGATTTTTATCCGAAGCGCCCTCGTGGAAGGGGAAATAAAAAAGTCCTTCCCATTTTTGATTCACAACCAACAACTGATCGAAAAGATAACCAGCATGGAAGACAAGATCAGAAAACGGGACATCCTCGTTAGTGAAGATGCCCTGGTTCAATTTTACGGAAAACATCTTAAAGATATTTATGATATCAGAACGTTGCAAAAAATGATCAGGGAACGGGGCGGAGATGATTTTCTCAAGATGACAGAAGAAGACATCAGGAACTATCATCCGGAAGACGAACTTTCTCTTTACCCTGATGAAATTTCTTTAGGCAATACATGCCTTCCATGTTCATATCGTTTCGATCTCGGAAAACCTGAGGACGGTGTAACCGTAAAGATTCCCGCAAGCATTGCGTCAACCGTTCCTCTGGAATCAATGGACTGGACTGTTTCTGGCCTTCTCCGGGAAAAGATCTCCTTGCTGATAAAAGGTCTTCCCAAAAACTACAGGAAAAAGCTGGTTCCTGTTGCTCGAACAATAGACATCATCATGGATGAAATGAAGAAGGGAGACGGTTCTCTGCTGTCAGCCCTGGGCAAGTTTATCCATGAAAGATTTGGCATCGATATCCCTGCCGCGGCATGGCCTTCGGATACCCTTCCCGATTATCTTAAAATGCGTATCTCCATTGTCGATGCGAAGGGAAAGGAAGTCTTTTCAGGTCGGGACTTTCAGCACCTGCCGCGAGATATCCCCCATGAAAAATCTTCCGCCTTTAAAAAGGCAAAATCGACATGGGAGAAAACAGGATTGACTACCTGGGATTTTGGAGAGCTTCCGGAACGCATCGAATTGAAAAGCAATAACGGCATGGCGAATTTTGCCTTTCCCGCACTCGAAAAAGGCAGCGGATGTGTCAATATACGTCTCTTTACGGACAGGAATGAGGCTGAAGATTCCCACAGAGAAGGAGTGATGGAACTCTATGAACTTCATTTAAAAAAGGATTTACAGTACCTGAAAAAAAGTCTCGCACTGAAGGGAAAGATGAAGACCTGGGCCAATTACTTTGGCGGGGCAAAGCGCCTTGAAGAAAACCTTTACACAAGAGTGTTCTCTTCCCTTTTTGATCAAACCATTCGAAACGAGACATCCTTTTCCGAACATGCCAATAAGTTCAAATCCGCAATTCTCTTGAAAGGACAGGAACTGCTTCACGAAATAGAACCTGTACTGGAAGCCTACCATGAAACGCGGTCGGTACTGCACGATCTGCAAACGGCGAACCGGTCGAGCAGATCAGCCGTCAACCTTATCGAAGAGATCAGGAATGACCTTAATCGCTTAATGCCTGAAAATTTTCTGGAATTATACGACAGCGACAGGCTGTCCCAAATACCACGATACCTGAAAGCCCTCATAATCCGGGTGGAAAGAGGAATCATTCATTTAGAGAGGGATCGCGTTAAATTGAATGATTTTAAAGTCTTTTATGATTATCTCCATGATTTTCGTAATAGTATGTCCCCTCGCGCATCAGCAGAAAAGAGAAAGGCAGTAGAGGAATTTGCGTGGATGGTGGAGGAGTACAAGGTCTCTCTCTTCGCCCAAGAACTGAAAACATCATTTCCTGTTTCAAAGAAAAGACTGGAAAAAAAAATCAAAGAGGTCGAGCGAATTGCGTAGATGCGATGGGCAATCATGAACAAATTCAAACCCCTGTCTGTGTTCCTTTTCCGATCCTGACACCGGCTCTATCGAAAACCGGTATTATTCGTAGCATATTAGAGACTGATTTGCTATAAGACGTCGACATACGAAACACTATACACATAATTTACTTCAATCACGAATGTAGTTTGGTGCTGAATTAATGAAAAAACTGAATGGATATCAACGCAAGTATTTACGCGGTCTCGCCCACGGCATGAAAACGACTGTGATGATCGGACAAAAAGGCATTACAGACATGGTAATCAATGAAATCGATGAGGCTCTTGAACGGCACGAGCTTATCAAAGTAAAATTCACT
>CAZKGS010000241.1:0-3760 GCA_964552105.1 uncultured Syntrophaceae bacterium | reverse complement strand
CGGGACTATATACATGTACTGGACCTGGCAGGGGCCCACATCCAGGCACTGAAAAATCTGGACAAGCACCCCGATGGCAAGTACAACCTCGGCAATGGACAGGGGTTTTCTAATCTGGAAGTGGTCAAAACCATGGAAATTGTCACAGGGGAAAAAGTCCCTTTCGAATTTGCCCCCCGAAGACCGGGAGATCCGGCAACACTGGTGGCATCCTCGGAACTGGCCCACAAGGAGCTTGGCTGGTATCCACAATTCACAAAACTGGAAGAAATTATCTCCTCAGCCTGGGAATGGCATAGAAATCATCCCGATGGATATAAATAAAACCTCCTTAAAAAGAAACTCAAAACTCCCCTTTTTTAAAGGGGGATACAGGAAAATTATTTACAAATAACATGGATATGGACACAATTACAGAGCCCACACTACAATTGAATGAGCAAAACACAAGAGAGCAAATTTTCAAGATCCTAAACCTGAGTGTCCCCGTACTAATGGGGATATTCATATTTTTAAACCCATTTCCACACACAACGGCCATCAAGGAAATATGTTTTTACTCATCGTCTTTTATTGTTCTTCTTTTAATCTATTTCAAAAAAATCGACTTTTCCTTCAAGTCACCACTTACCCTTCCTTTTGCGCTTTTTGTTATCTGGGTATTTATTGGCCTTTTCTTCGCACTCGATAAGGGAAACAGCATCCATGATTTCCGCACACATCTTCTGAAATACGTGGTGCTTTATTACATTTTAATTAATTTTTTTAATTCCAGAAAACGGCTTATTGGCCTTTCGTGGGTTTTAATCATCTCCGCTACTATATTTTCAATAGGAGAAATATATTATTTTTATTTCATACTGGGCAACAGTTTCTCTGCAAAGCTTGTGACGGGACTCCCCGAAATACCAGTCAACTGGATCGGTTATATTACTGTATCTGCCGCAATCTTTTCTCTACATTATATAATTACAGCAAGTAAATTATATGTAAAAGCAATTTCATTTATACCCTTATTCCTACTATGTACTCTAAGCATTTTAACACAGGCACGCAGCATCATATTGGCCTTGTTCTTGGCAGTCATTATATTATGTTTCAAAAATAAAAAGATCCTGGTTGCCTGCCTGGGAATAATATTAATCGTCACCTATATAAGCCCCGTCAAAAACCGTTTTATTCATGCCGATCTGATTACCGGCTTACGACTTGATATAAATTATATGACGTTTGAAATTATAAAGGATTTTCCGATAATCGGTATAGGTTTTGGAATGGAGACTTATAGAAATGGAAATGTTATAAATTTGGACATATTTAATAAAAGAGTTCCCCCCCAATACAGACAAGACTTTATCCACAACGATCCCCATTCAATGCCATTAAGTATCGCAGTGCGGACCGGCCTGATCGGGTTTGCATTATTCCTCTATATATTATTTACGTCTTTTAAGATTTGCTGGAACTGTATCAGGCATGGGACAGACGATTTTATTACAAGATGGGGCAGGTGTGTTGCATCTGTATTTGTGGCAGTTATTGTCATAGGAATTTTTGAACCGTTTTTCAGTCATGTGCCAGAAGTTGTTTTTTATACAATATTCGCAATGATGACCATTTTATGGCACCTTAACAAAGCTGATTCATTCTGAAAATAAAGAACGAGTAAATATGAATTTAAAATATATTGGTTTTATTTGTGATTATTTAAATTTCAAAAAATTATCAAGGAAATCAAATCGGCGCTTTGGTTTTCGATGGAAAGACCGTTATCCATGCCTGAACGAAAAAATACCTTCACATGATATTGAACCGCACTATACTTACCACCCTGCATGGGCTGCTCGCATACTCGCTCAAGTTAACCCCGAAATTCACATAGATATTTCTTCATCTTTGTCTTTCTGTACTATTGTTTCTGCATTTGTTCCAGTGAAGTTTTATGAGTATCGGGCAGCAAATCTCAATCTTGACAATTTGTCTTCTGAATCGGCTGATTTGCTAAATCTGCCATTTGAAGATGAAAGCATTGAGTCGCTCTCATGTATGCACGTTGTAGAACATATAGGATTGGGGCGTTATGGCGACATACTTGACCCGGATGGGGACTTGAAAGCTATTTCTGAACTGAAGCGAGTGTTGGCAGTTGGGGGATCGTTGATATTTGTGGTGCCTATAGGCAAACCTAAAATATTGTTCAATGCCCATCGGATATATTCTTATGACCAGATTGCAGATTATTTTGCAGAACTTGAACTGAAAGAATTTAGCTTGATTACAGAGGACAATGAAAAAGGCGGTTTGCTCCGCCACGCAACAAAGGAAATGGCTGACCAAGAGGTATATGGATGCGGGTGCTTTTGGTTCAAGAAAGAAGGACGTTCTTGGGAACCATACAAATGACTGAAATACTAAAAAGAATAGCCGTAGTAATTCCTAAGTACGGCCTGGTAGGTGGTGCGGAGAAGGTCGTTTTGGAATTAACGGAACGTATTGCTTTTGACAAACGATATGACCTTCACGTTTTTGCCAATAAGTGGGTCTCCCATTCTGATCGGATTACCTTTCACAAAGTTCCTGTAATCATTTTTCCAAAGTTCCTGACCTCGATCAGTTTCGCATATTTTGCCGGACTTAAAATATCAAAGATGAATTTTGATCTGATTCATTCCCACGACAGAATATTCGATGCCGACATATTTACAATGCATGGCATCCCTCATCGGGTCTGGGTTCACGATATCCGGAAGAAACATATGAGCCTCTTCGACTACGGCACAAGCTGGGTCGAAAAAAGCCTGGCTAATAACAAAAGGTGCAAGAGATTTCTTTCAGTATCAAATTTGACGAAGGAAATTTTCCTCCAGGAATACAGCGTCGCTCCTGAGAGAGTCGAGGTTATCCATCCGGGTGTTGATATTGAAAATTTCCAGAAGCTTGACCGGCAGTGCTGCCGCCGGGAAATAAGGGAACAATTTGGTATCGATCCTTCTGACATTGTGATTTTATTCGTTTCCATGAACTTCGAAATCAAAGGGCTCGATTATGTTATGGCTGCTCTGGGAAACGCAAAGGCATCTTATCCTTCTCACAATTTCAAACTGCTTGTCGTCGGCAAGGGAGATTATAAAAAATACGGCGCTCTTGCACAAAAGGCCGGCATGAAAGACGATATTATATTTGCCGGGGTCCAGAAAGAAAATCTCGAGAACATCTATCTGGCAAGTGACATTTTTATGATGCTTTCGAGATTCGATACTTTCGGCATTACAGCGCTTGAGGCTATGGCAGCATCCCTGCCTGTAATAATCAGCAGTAACGTAGGAGCGAAGGACCTGGTCAGGGAGGGAATCAACGGATTCGTAATCGAGAATACGAACAATGCTGATAAGATCAGCGACAAGGTCGGCTTCATGCTGAGTGAGGAAAACAGAATAAGAATGGCAAAAGAATCCTATAATACGGCGCTCAATAATAGCTGGGATGCTGTAGCAAAAAGGGTGGAGAACATTTACGAAGAAATGTTGCAAACATAAATCGTTTGCCGCTAAGACATGCCTGGATATGAGATATTTCAACCTTATAAAAAATCTATCGAACTGGTGGCTATATTTGGCAATCAAGTTTGGTATTTATAATGCTGACCCTATCTTGTTTAGAACGAGAAAGGGACTGCTTGTTGAAGTTCCCCAAAGACTCCTTCAAACATTTAAAGAAATCTTCATGGACGAATGTTATATGGATGGACTTGAATTACATG
>CAZKGS010000240.1:0-3777 GCA_964552105.1 uncultured Syntrophaceae bacterium | reverse complement strand
GCTGCATCACCATTCCCATATGGGCTTCGATAAACATAGCGGCGACCTTCATCGAATCCAAGGGAACGAACATGCCCTGCCTGACCCCATCATCCAGGACATCGGCCACTCGGTGCACAAAGAGCTGATACCTCCTGTCGGTATAATGGCTTTTCTCGGAATGCACCCTCTCCCGATCGAAAAAGAGGACACGGATCAGATCCTTGTGCTCGTCAAAGAACCGCAAATGACAGAGAGCAAATTCCGCCAGCTTTTTGTCAGGGGGATAATCATCATCCAGCAGGACAGACAATTCTCTGATCAGGGGATCAAAACTCGCATCAAGAGCCGCGTCCAAGATCTCTTCCTTGTTTGTAAAATAGACATACAGCGTTCCCTTCGCAACGCCGGCTTCAGATGCTACCCGGTCCATCGTCAGACCTTGAATGCCGTTGCGAATCAGCAAACTGATAACAGCATCGAGAATTCCCTGCCGTGTCAGGGCCTCCAAGGTCTTTTTTCGTTCCTGTTTTTTGTCGCCATCCATAACAGAAAACCGCCTGGTCAGTATTTGAACCAGACAGTCACATATAAGCTTTATGATTGGTTGTCAAGTAAAAATTATCAGAAAAGAGTAGCGTGAGTAATTGGGTTGTACTCGACGGAAGAAGTCTTCTGGGTTACCATCGACATCTATTTCGTTCGGACACGGCAGGATATCAGCATGATCCAGATATTGTTAAAAAGGGGGAGATGATCGATTTGATCGGATAGAGTTGATGAATTTTCAGGGGATTTTGCCGGCAGCAAGTTATCCCCTGGTGATTTGGGTGAGAATGCCGCGTGATAATGAATTTTGGTTCCCGATTTCTTGCCTTCTTCCCCGAATTATGTTAGAAAATTTATTCAATTTGAGAGAATACTATTATAGTAAACTGGTTTTTATGCTTGATAATCACAACAGGGCAATTAATTATCTGAGAGTTTCGGTTACGGACAGATGCAACCTCCGCTGTATATACTGTATGCCGAAAGAGGGATTATCCCTGATAGGTCACAAAGATATCCTGAGCTATGAGGAAATATTAAGGATCGTTAATGTCGCTGTAAAAACGGGTATTGTAAAGGTTCGATTGACAGGAGGAGAACCCCTCGTAAGGCGGTGTCTTGTCGATTTTATTTACTCCCTGAAAAAAATAGATGGCCTGAAAGATATTACTCTTACAACAAATGGAATTCTTTTAGAGCGCTTTGCTGAGAAACTCTTTCAGGCAGGCATAAGGCGGATCAATGTCAGCCTCGATTCCCTGAGCGCCCCCAAATACAGGAATATCACCAGAGGGGGGGATTTAAGTAAGGTTATCCGCGGTATCAAAAAAGCGGACAGCATCGGATTTTCTCCCATAAAGATCAATGTTGTCACGATGAAAGGGTTCAACGATGATGAAATCCTGGATTTCGCGAAGCTGACAATGAACAAACCGTACCAGATACGATTTATCGAATATATGCCAATAGGCGATGCTGCTTCGGAAAACGGATTTGACTATCTATCCAACGACGTGGTTATGGAAAGAATCCGCAGCCTTGTTCCCATTGAACCCGTAAATGGACATACAGAAAAAACAGACGGTCCCGCACGTATATATAAAATGAGGGGTGCGGTGGGAGAAATCGGCCTTATCAGTGCTATGAGCCATGAATTTTGTGAGTCCTGTAACAGGCTTCGTCTCACCGCCGACGGCCACCTCAGGGCATGTCTTTTATCAGATGACGAGCTGGATCTCAAAACCCCCCTGAGAGAGGGGTGCAGTGATTCTGAACTGGAAGACTTAATAAAGGAAGCTATCCGCAACAAACCCGGAAGGGCCAATATTGATTGTTATGGAACTCAAAGAAAAAAATGTGTAAGAAATATGTCTTCAATCGGTGGATAGCAAGGCGATGCCATGGTCTTTAATGAAAAAACAGCAAGATCTTACGATGACTGGTTCAAATCACCCATCGGACGCTATGTCGATACGAGGGGGAAAAAGCTCATACTTGATTTTCTGGCCCCGAAGGAGGGTGAAAGGCTGCTCGATGTGGGTTGTAAAACCGGAAATAACCTTCTGTTTTTCAGAAGGGCGGGATGCAATGTTACCGGTATCGATTCTTCTCTATCCATGATCGAGACAGCCCGGAAGAAACTGGGCAACAGGGCTGATTTCCATTCAGGAAGCCCCGAAGATCTTCCTTTCTCTGATAATGAATTTGACGTTGTTACACTGATCAACTGCCTCGAGTTTGTCGACAACCCCCAAAAGGCAATAGAGGAAGCGATCAGGGTGTCGAGGGAAAGGGTTTTTATCGGATTCCTGAACAAATATTCTTTCATTGCGGCACAGGCGATGGGAATCTTTCGCTCATCTTTGCACAACTTCAGTATCTGGGAGATAAACAATATGGTTAAGAGTGTCCTATCAGGCACTTCGGTCCAGTGGGGAAGCGTCATCTTTCTTCCCTTGAGCTGGTATCCCTTCGCTGCTGGCATCGAGGAATGCATTCCTGTCACAAAAAATCCCTTCGGGTCTTTTATGGGACTGACATTCCCCGTTGTTTATACACAGAGAACTCTTCAGGACCCGATTGAGGCTTCCTTAAAGGTTGGTACGGCGGGAGGAAATCTACCCGGTACCGCGAGGGAGATGAAAAAATGATCAAGGAAGCAATGTTATACGAAAAACTTGAGGATGATAATGTGAGATGCCATCTGTGCGCCCACAGGTGTAAAATCGCTCCTTCGAGGCGTGGAATCTGTGGAGTACGGGAAAACAGAGAAGGAATCCTCTTTACACTGGTTTACGGAATGGTTATCGCGGAAAATGTGGACCCCATCGAGAAGAAGCCCCTGTTTCACGTCCACCCGGGATCAAGATCCCTTTCTATCGCCACAGTCGGCTGTAATTTTCACTGCACCTTCTGCCAAAACTATGACATCTCTCAGATGCCTCGCGAATCGGGAAAGATAATAGGCCGTGAGGTTACACCTGAAGAAATTGTCCGGCGGGCCGTCAACTCAAAGTCAAAAACCATCGCCTATACGTACACAGAACCGACGATCTTTTATGAGTTCGCCCACGATATCGGAAAAATCGCCCACGAAAAGGGGATAAAAAATGTCTTCGTAACCAATGGTTTCATGACGGAAGAGGTGTTAGAAAAGATTTCGCCCTGTCTCGACGCGGCAAACGTCGATTTAAAATCATTCAGTTATAAGTTTTATAAAAAGCACTGCGGGGGGCGGCTGCAGCCCGTTCTGAACAGCCTGAAAAAGATGAAGGAACTCGGCATCTGGGTTGAGGTAACCACCCTTATTATCCCCACCCTCAATGACAGCGATGAAGAGCTAAGAAATATTGCTCAATTTATCCATTCCCTGGGAGCTGAGACACCCTGGCACATCAGCCGCTTTCATCCCCAGTATGAAATGACCGAACTGCCTCCGACATCGTTGGCAGCCTTACACAAGGCGGCAAAAATAGGTCAAGAAGCGGGCCTTAAATATGTCTATACGGGCAATGTTCCGGGAGATGAAAAAGAGAACACCTACTGTTCCAACTGTGGAAATCTCCTGATAGACAGATATGGTTTCTATATCAATAAATATAATGTAGATAATGGAAAGTGCCCGAAATGCGGGACAGTGCTGGATGGAATACTGTGACTAACGAAAAGTGAAAAATTTGAAAAAGGCAAATATCGTTGAACGCAGTTTTAAGTGTTTCCCTCTGCGCCAATATGAGACCTTTGCAAAAC
>CAZKGS010000239.1:0-3798 GCA_964552105.1 uncultured Syntrophaceae bacterium | reverse complement strand
TTGATAGACAACGCTGATGCTGATCTTCTGGTACTGCCCGAGCTCTTCAACACGGGCTATGTCTTTACGTCAAAAGAAGAGGTTATAGATCTGTCTGAGGAAATACCGAAGGGCAAGACGACGCAGGCGCTCATGAGAATGGCGAAAAACAAAGACGTGTTTCTCGTAGCAGGCCTTGCTGAAAGAAAGGATGATAAATATTTCAACTCAGCCGTTATCATATCGCCTCAAGGGTATCTCGGCACATACAGGAAGGTCCACCTGTTTTTTGAAGAGAATCTCTGGTTTGATCCGGGCGATACTGAATTTGCCGTCTACGATATTGGAAAGTATAAATTCGGGGTCATGATCTGTTTCGACTGGTTTTTCCCTGAAGCCATGCGTGCTTTATCTTTGCAGGGTGCCCATATCATCTGTCACAGTTCGAATCTGGTTCTTCCATTCTGCCAGGATGCCATGAAAACGAGGTGTCTGGAAAATCATGTCTTTGCAGTAACAGCCAACAGAACCGGGGTGGAAACGAGAGGTGAAAAATCTCTTCACTTCACCGGCAAAAGTCAGATAATCGGTCCCAGGGCGGAAGTTATGTATCAGGCAGGTGGTGACACTGAAGAGGTGGGCATCGTGGAAGTTGATTTAAACATAGCTGCCGATAAACAACTCAACGAATATAATAATCTGTTCAAAGACAGAAGGCCGGAATTCTATGGTAAGCTCACGGGCCAAGAGAATGAATAAACAAGAGCTTTAGAAAATTGTGCAATATGATTTTGTGTTAGTTAATTTTCTGTTACGATCCTGGAGAAGTCTGCGATCCTGTGGAACAGTTTTGAAATTTCCTCTAAAACAGAAAGCCTGTTGAATCTTATCTTTTCGTCTTCCGCCATAACTAAGACCGTGTCGAAGAAATCGTCTACCGGTTTTCTCAGACGGGCCATCTCTATCAGGGCTTCCTGATCATTACCATTATCAATATGAGCGCTTGCCTTTTCCTTAATTTCAAGAAAGGCCGTGTAGAGATCTTTTTCTTCATCCATATCGAAGAGGGAGGTATCTACGGACCCGTTTCCGAACCCTTTTATAATATTGCCGACTCGTTTAAATGCAATGGCGAGAGGTTCAAAGTCCGCATGAGTCTTGAAGTTTTCCATGGCATTTATTTTCTCGAGTGACCTGACAATATTGGCTGCGTCCACGGAGAGAACAGCATCGACGACATCATATGGATGGCCCTGGGATATTAGCTGATTTTCGAATCTTCCCCTGAAAAAGTCTAAGATGTCTGATTTGATCTCTTCCGGTGTTCTCTTAAGTTTATCGCCAAAGATGGAGATGCTTTTGTCTATCAGGTCTTCCAGGTGGAGAGGATAAGCCTTATTCAAGATAATGTTGATAATGCCAAGAGCCTGTCTCCTCAAGGCGTATGGATCTGCCGTTCCCGTGGGGATCAGATTTATACCGAAAAATCCGGCAATTGTATCCATTTTATCTGCAATACTTACGATAGAACCCTCGTCAGTTTCCGGGAGATCACCACCGGCAGCAATCGGGAGGTAATGTTCATAAATAGCCTTCGCGACAACCGGAGATTCACCACCGATCAGGGCGTACTCTCTGCCCATTATTCCCTGGAGCTCCGGGAATTCATAAATCATCTGCATTTCCAGATCAGCCTTGCAAAGAGTTGCGGTTCGATAAACATTGTCCTTGAGGGCCGGGTTTATTTTATCTGTTATGTGTTCGGCAAGTTCTCTGAACTGCATTACCTTTTCGTAGGAAGTTCCCAGCGAGCTATGAAATACGACGTTCTTCAGCTCTTCCAGCTTTTTTTCAAGCGGAATTTTCTGATCTTCTTCAAAGAAAAATCGGGCATCGGCAAGTCTTGCCCGGATGACTTTTTCATTTCCCTCTGCAACGACCTGAGGGTCCCTGGTCAGGGTATTATTAATTGTAATGAAATGGGGCAAAAGGTTGCCTTTCTCATCAATGACGGGAAAGTATTTCTGATGTTCCATCATGGAGGTGGTGAGAACTTCTTTGGGCAGCTCCAGATATTCTTTATCAAAACTCCCGCAAACAACGGAGGGGTATTCGACGAGAAAAGTTACTTCCTCCAGAAGATCCTCGTTTTCAAGAGTTTTTCCGGATACGTGACCGGCAGCATTTTTCGCTTCTTCCAGGATAATATTTCTCCGTTCATCCGGATCAACGATAACAAAATTATCTCTTGTCTTCTTCAGATAGTCATCGAAGTTTCTGACTTCAAAAAATTGAGGACTCATGAAGCGGTGTCCGCAGGATACGTTGCCGCTCGATATATTCTCAATCTTAAATGGAATAATCTCTCCCCCGAAAATAGCCAGTATCCAGTGGATTGGCCGGGCGAAGCGCAGATCCAGATTCATCCAGCGCATTGATTTTTTAAATGGAATGGATGTGATAAATTTAGGAAGGAGATTCGACAGAAGGGCTTCTGTGTCTTCCCCTGCGATTTTCTTTCTTACACAGATGTATTCTCCTTTTTTTGTCGTTATCGTTTCGACCTCAGATATATCGATTCCCTGTCCTCTGGCAAAACCGAGAGCGGCCTTTGTTGGATTTCCATCTTCATCGAATGCAACCCTCCTGGCAGGACCCATCTTCTCGAGGGTTTGATCTTCCTGTTTTTCCGCCACCTCTTCTACGCACAGACATAGTCTCCTCGGCGTAGCCATAGCACTGACAGTACCGTGCTTGATCCTAATTTCCGAAAATTCTCTCGTGATCATTGTTTTCATATCGTCAATTGCCTTCGGTAAAAAGGCCGCAGGAATTTCTTCCGTTCCTATTTCCAATAACAGTTCCTTACCCATGAGAATTACATCTCCTCTATTTTGTCATTGCTCATTGCCCATCGCTCATTGCTTTTTACTCCACCTTCCCATAAGGGGATATCCCATATTTTCCCGCTGATTTAAATATCCCTCTGCAGTGAGCCTTGCCAGGTTTCTGACCCTTCCGATGTAGCTTGTCCGTTCCGTTACACTGATTGCACCCCGTGCATCGAGGATGTTGAAAACGTGGGAACATTTAAGACAGTAGTCATAAGCGGGAAGAACAAGGCCTTTTTCGGCCATCTTTTCAGATTCCCCTTCATACATGTCAAATAGCTTCCGTAACATTTCCATGTCGGCTTCTTCGAAATTGTAAATGGAAAATTCCACTTCTCCTTTGTGATGGACATCCCTGTATTTTATGCCGTGGCCCCATTCCAGATCATATACATTATCAACTTTCTGGAGATACATGGCGATTCTTTCAATACCGTATGTTATTTCGACACATACAGGGTCAAGGTCAAATCCTCCGACCTGCTGGAAATAGGTAAACTGGGTAATTTCCATTCCGTCCAGCCAGACCTCCCATCCCAGACCCCATGCTCCGAGCGTTGGTGATTCCCAGTCATCTTCAACAAATCTGATGTCATGGTCAAGAGGATCTATGCCGAAGCTCTTCAGGGAGTCTATATAGAGATCCTGTACGTCAAGGGGAGATGGTTTCATGATTACCTGATACTGGTAGTAGTGCTGGAGCCTGTTCGGGTTTTCTCCATACCTTCCGTCAGTGGGCCTCCGCGACGGTTCAACGTAAGCAACGTTCCACGGCTCGGGTCCGAGAGTACGAAGAAAAGTTGCCGGGTTGAAAGTACCGGCACCTACCTCAATATCGTAAGGTTGCTGGATGATACATCCATGGTCTGCCCAGTATTTTTCTAAAGCTAATATCAATTCCTGAAAGGTCACTTTTGCCTCCTCAGTT
>CAZKGS010000238.1:2503-3870 GCA_964552105.1 uncultured Syntrophaceae bacterium | reverse complement strand
TGATAATCATGATAATTCCAAAACCGGCAATAGCAAGAAAAAATGCCTTCTGACCAACATTGTATTTTCCTGTTTCAGGGGGATTTTCCACATGCCAGAGGTAACCACCAGCACATTTGATCCACTCAAAATCGTCAGGCAGATCAAGCACACCGGCTTCTTTCCACCAGACCAGGATGGCAAAGAAGAGAGACGGAATAAAGATCAATCCAGTGAAGTTATGGATAAGTTTCAGGTTTTTCAATCCTCCTACGGGGATTGCCAGGAAATTGAATGCGTGAAACATCATTCCCAATCCCGAAATCATCAAGATGATGCATGAAAGAGCCAGGCACCAGTGCACAATCCTCTCAAAAGCATCCGATACTTTAATCATTCCTTTTTTGGGTATCATATTATTCACCTCCTCCCTGACTTGTCTGATCACCATCTCCACTCGTGTCCTTCGGTCCATGAATCAGGTAATGAAATAAGGAACCTGCCAGGACACCACCTGCCGCAAGCAAACTGAGAGGTTTAAGCCAGTCTTTCCATGCTATGATGGTAAGCGGTACTCTCGGTTTTTCCGGTAGTCTGGCGTATACGCCGGCTTTTTCCGGAAGGACGTATATCATATGGGTTCCATCAACGAATTTATCACCATATACGGAAGTATCTCCACCCAGTTCTTCAGCCCGCTTGTAAGCAAGTTTCAGCATCTTGTCTTTATCGCCGAACTGGAGGGCGCCGGTGGGACATGCCTTGACGCATGCCGGTTCAAGGTCACTTGCTATCCTCGAAAAACACATGTCACATTTAGCGATTTTATCTTTCTCAGGATCATACCTTGGCACTTCAAAGGGACAGGCAGATATACATTCCTTACATCCGATGCATTTTGCTTCGTCAAGGGCGACTGTGCCGTATTTAGTGTGGTGAAGAGCTCCGCTCGGGCACACTTTCACACAGGCAGCGTCCGTGCAGTGCATACACGCATCATGTCTGAACAACCATTTTACACCGCCATTTCCGTCAGATATCTCCTGAAACCTTATGACATTCCAAGTATTTGGCTGAAGGTCAGGTGGGTTTTGATATGTTCCCATGTTATAGGTCTGTTTCGCAGGCAGCTGGTTCCACTGTTTGCACGCCAACTGGCAGGCTCTGCAACCGGTACATTTTGAAAGATCACACAATTTTACTTTCTCAGACATGGATTACACCCCCTTCCTTTCAACATTTACCATGAAGGCCTTGCTCTCGGGAATCATGGTATTGGCGTCTCCTATGAACGGTGTAAGGAGATTGGCGGCATCGCCGGAAGTAAAGACTTCAGGTTTCTTGTCACCGTGTACGAACTTCCGCATGGCCGTCGTTACCCAGCCATA
>CAZKGS010000238.1:1225-2403 GCA_964552105.1 uncultured Syntrophaceae bacterium | reverse complement strand
GCCCTTTTGTCCATATCCGTGCCGTCAATGTCGAATCTCTTGATGGCAGGATTGATGTACTGAGGAGACATGAGATTCTTCTCAACGGGACATTCCAGTGGCTCATAATGTTCGGGGAAAGGTCCATCCGCTCGTCCCGGTCCGAAAATACTGCCTACGCCGTGAGGTTTCATGATGAATGGAGGTCGTCCCGAACCGGGCGCTGCTACACCATCGGGGACATCTCCCACCCACTTGGAACCGTTCCACATGATGACAGGATGTTCCTTGTCCCATGGTTTTCCGTAAATGGGATCGACGGACGCGCCATTGTAAATGATCCTGCGGTTGACCGGCCAGCACCATGCCCAGTCAGAATAGAGACCGATACCGGAAGCATCCTTCTTGCCGCGTCTGGCGGCCATATTCCCCTTTTCCGTGTACGAATTACAGTACAGCCAGTTTCCGGAAGATGTTGAACCATCATCCTGGAGATAGGCAAAACTGGGAACAAGGGTACCTTTCTTAAATAGTTTACCTTTGACCGTTTTGTCTTCAAGGAAATAGCCATTGATTTCCTTTGCGATCATATGGGTATCGAGGTGGCGAATCTTTCCGTCTGCCCCCTTCGGACCATAATCCCAGGTCATCTTCGTGAAGGCCTCTTTCAGAGGACCGCCTTCCTTTTCATACAGTTCTTTTACTTTATAAAAGAGTTCTGTGATAATCTCACCGTCCGGCATGGCATCTCCGGGAGGATTGACCGCCTTGTATCTCCACTGCATCCAGCGACCACTGTTAGTGATGCTGCCCTCTTTTTCAATTGAAGCGGCGCACGGGAGACTGAAGACCTCGGTTTTGATCTTGGTCGGATCCATGCCGGGGCCTCGCCAGAAGCTGCCCGTCTCACTATCGAAGATATTGACATTGACCATCCAGTCCAGCTTTGTCATGGCCTGTCTTGTCTTGTTTGAACTGGCGCCACTGCATGCGGGATTCTGTCCCCATGAGAAGAATCCGGTGAAATTCCCTCTATACATCTCGTCAAAGATGTTCAGCCAGGTATAGGTTTTGCCGTCGTCCAGTCTGGGCAGATAGCTATATCCTTCCTCCAGCGTAGCATTCATTCCGTAATGGGCCCGGATGAGGCTTGCCGAATATTTCGCGTAGTTTTTCCACCAGTTCAGGCTCTTCGGTTC
>CAZKGS010000238.1:0-1125 GCA_964552105.1 uncultured Syntrophaceae bacterium | reverse complement strand
GGGATTTTTCAAGCTCATGTCTTTCTTGGCGACACCATTTGCATCCGTCTGGAAAGACCATGTTGATTTATCATACTTGCCATCCAAAAGGCCGGAGAAAACACCGTCATTCTCACCAGGCATCTTGAAATCGGGATTCACCAGGAAAGTTGCGTTGGTGTAATACTTGACATATTTTTCCTGAATCAGGTTATTATCCAGGATGTATTTAATCATGCCACCTAAAAAAGCGATATCGGTACCGGACCTGAGAGCCGCGTAAATGTCGGCCTTTGAAGATGTCTGTGTAAATCTCGGATCTACGCTGATCAGCTTTGCGCCATTATCCATGGCCTTTGTGACATATTTAAATGAAATGGGGTGATTGGAAGCCGCATTGCTTCCCATAATCAAAACACAATCACTGTTTGCAATATCATTCCAGTGATTCGTCATCGCGCCGCGTCCGAACGACTCTGCCAGAGCCGCAACAGTAGCGGAGTGTCAGATACGGGCCTGATGTTCAATATATACCAGACCCAACCCCCTCAAGAATTTTTGATAGATGAAACACTCTTCATTATCCATGGCAGCGCTGCCGACAGAGGCTATCCCCTCCGTACGGTTCACTGCCTGACCTTTCTTGTTTCTCTTTTCGAAACTTTTATCCCTGCTTTCCTTTACATTGCGGGCTATCCTGTCAATGGCCCATTCCCAGGATACTTCCTTCCACTCGGTTGCATAAGGCGCCCGATAGAGTACTTTATCCATCCTGTTTTTATTAACGGAAAGCTGATAGATTGAACCACCTTTACTGCAAAGAGATCCTTTGTTGACAGGATGATCGGGATCACCCTCTGTGTTGATCACTTTACCATCTCGAACGGATACGATAATACCGCATCCGACGGCACAGTATGGGCAGATCGTTGTGGTCTCTTTGGCGTATTTGATCTTCAGTGGTTGGGCATGAGCGGCCACGGGCTTCAGGTTTATACCGATGCCGCTTGCCATCAATGCCGTACCGGAGATCTTTAAGAAACCTCTTCTGCTAACATCCATAACTCCATGCTCCTTTCTATAGTTAGTAGCAATATTTCCAACTATTCCCCTTTCCAAGCATGGGAGGCATAACCGTTTCCAGTT
>CAZKGS010000237.1:0-3905 GCA_964552105.1 uncultured Syntrophaceae bacterium | reverse complement strand
TGGATAAATGACAATCTGTTTTTTTACTGATCGTAATTTTTAAAGAAAAACTCGTTTAGCTCACCGGCTTCCAGATCTATATAGACCATCATATTTCTAAAAATTTTTCCGCGCTTCAGAATTATTTTGAGGACTTCCATAGCCTGGAAGGTAGCCACAACAGAAGGTGTCATGGCAGGTATGCCGAGAATGGCTTCCGGGGTTTTCGTATTATTTTGTTCTACCCTCTCATTTTCATATAGGAGCTTAAGGCCCTTATCCTCCGGAAAAACAGTCATTATCTGGCCCTCGAAACCTGCCAGCGCTCCATGGACCATTGGAATCCCCATATTTTTGGACGCTTTCTCCAGAACAAAGCGGTCCGGTATGTTATCCAGTGCATCGACAACGACGTCTGAGTCGTTTATTATCTCCGGGATATTTGTGGAGTCTGTTTTCACCTGATAAGCTGTGACTTCCACCCCTGGATTGATTGAAGTCACCACATCGACTGCCACATCAGACTTGGGCATCCCCAACGTCACTTCACTGCACAGGGCTTGCCTGTTCAGGTTTATCTCTTCAAAAAGATCATTGTCTGCAACCACCAGTTGCCCAACCCCGATTCTTGCGAGCAATATGATAACCTGCCCACCCAGTCCCCCCGCACCAATCACAGCAACTCTTGACTCTGCTAATTTCAATTGTTCCTCTGGAGATATGATCTCTCTGTTACGGAGGTAACGATATGGATAAATTCCCACCCTTAGTGCCTCGGCGTACACATAACGCAAACTCCGATGGAATTCATCAGCTATTTTCATAGATTTTTCATCCTCCAGGCCCCGCAAATCACGCCCTGCCGAATCTGTAATTCTTCGGGAGTTCTCCTGAAGCATCTTTTCAATATCTGTTCCGGGAATCATTTTGGTCTCTTCCAATTTCTTAACGCACACAATACGTGTTTCTTTTCATTAATTGTTTGAATAAAGTATTCGGAACGGTATATAATGCAAGCAATTAAATCAACTTCACAGCACGGAGCAAATAACTGCAAAGCATGAAAGTCGAATTAAAATTATATGCTTTTATTGAACGTCATGTTCGGGAAACAACCGGCAGCCCTGCTCCCCGTTTTGTGGAAGTAAAGAGCGGAACCACCATAAAGGAAGTTCTGGAACGTTTTGAGGTCCCCCTCGATATAGTTAAACTGATATTTTTGAACGGTGTCCATGCCGAGTTAGATGCAATCCTGAATAATGGGGACAGGCTCGGTGTTTTTCCTCCCATAGCAGGGGGATAAGGTCTGTCATGAAACGCCCTTGAGCTTTAAAAAGACTTCTCCCGATTCCCATTCCATTTTTGACAGTTTTTCTATATCATATTCTTCATCGTCAACTCTGATGTTTTTCAATCCTGCCTGAAAATCATTCAAGTGTTTCTTTAAAAATTCCTGGAGATCTTTAGTATTAATCCAGATACCCCTTTCGAGAAAGGTTGGTCCCAGTTCCGGAATAAGCAGGTTGAAAAGTTTTATAATAACCCTGCCCTCTTGAAGCGGCATGGATTTTATCTCGTCCCTGTGGCTGATCTCGCTTCGCATTTGAGCATAATAGCTTCCCCTTCGCAGCATCGCACCCAGGAGTCCCGGCATGGCGGCAGAAAGTGCCAGCACAGATCCGTCTCTAATAATGGTTGTATCTAAATCATCAACAGGTTTAGAATCCAGAAAGATAGTTTGAATATTTTTTTCCAGGTATTCGGGGCTCAAATCAAGTTGTTCGCACAGCAATGTCATGAGGCTGCAGCCGACTTTTGTTTTCACCACAAATCCCTTCTGCAGAAACTGAAAAAAGATCGGGATCATGCCGGCCTTCAGAGTCAATAAAAGACAAGGGGAAATTCGATCTTCCGGATGATCTTTCCTACTTGGCTTTTTAAAATTCTTCATATTTATCTTTAAAGACTCGTATGAATTTAGCTCTTTGAAAAAAACTTGAAAAGAAAGGCGGGGAGATCCGGATTGGATCTCCCCCTTCAATTATAGAGAAAATTAGATTATCTACCAGTCAAATACTCTATCCAGGTCTTCATCCTTTACCTGGAACGTGATATTGTGAGGTGGTAAAGATTCCTTCATGAAGAAATCAGGCAGCCTATCGTGCTTGGCTGTGAAACCAGCCCTGGCATTGAAATCCCGCTCCATCTTGAGAACCTTCTTGCCCAGTTCGGTGACATCATCGGCAGTCATACTCAGTCCGTAAAACGCATTGAGCATATCGATCAGAGCCTGGAAAGTCTCCGGCTGATCCATGATTGCAAAGGCAATGAAGAGACACATTCCTGTGGAATCAATGGCAGCGGTGGCAATCTGGAGGTTTCTGGAAAGTTCTACCTGACCCTCAGGATTCAGTGGATCAACGTATCCTCCTACCTTCATGATGTTGGTGGCCACAGCGTACCCTGCAGTATGATCAGCCCCCATTGTGCTGGTGGCATAGGTCACGCCGATACCCTGTATAGTCCGGGGATCATAGGCCGGCATGGCCTGCCCCTTAACCACAGGAACCCTCTCTACACCAAACACCCTGCCTGTTACAGCAGCCCCGTTTCCCAGGATACGTCCCAGGGGGGTGCCTTTACCCACTTCGTGCAACAGGTTGATAGCCGCATCGGCATCTCCAAACTCGGCCAGACCGGCTTCCATGGCCACACCTATGGTAGCCCCCATCTCAATGGTATCCAGACCGTAATCATCGTCCATTCGATCCATCATGGCTATGGCGTCGAGATCGTCTATTCCACAGTTTCCCCCGTGGGCCCAGACCGTCTCATATTCCACTTGTTTGGTCAGGTATTTACCATCCTTGTCCACATAGGTACCGGAACACTGAATAACACAGCCACGGTGACATCCGTGAGTGGCGAGCCCGCCACGTGCCGTTTCCGTTTCAGCCTGAGTTTCTCCGCTGATTGCGGAGCATTTATCAAAGCGTCCTGACATGAAGTTGTTAGTCGGATAAGCGCCCGCTTCGTTGATTATATTAGTTAGAACGTTTGTTCCATAAGCGGGAAGGCCCTGACCCGTAACCGGATGTTCCTTGAGGCCCTTAGTAAATTTCTTATTGGCTTCTCTGAATTTCTCGGGATCTTTCGGAGCTCGCATCTTCATGCCTGTGTCATCGAGAACGATGACCTTCACACCCTTGGAACCCATAACAGCGCCAACACCACCTCTTCCCGCGTGACGTGTCGGCCTTACCTCCATATCGGTGAAAGCCACCGAAGCGGCGGACAGCTTCATCTCGCCGGCAGGTCCGATGGAGATACATGCGATTTTTTCTCCATACTCCTCCTTCATCTTTTCGACCAAGTCGTAATTACCCAGCATCCTGAGGCTGTTATCAGAAGATATCTTAACCCCGTCCTTGTTGACGAATATCTTGTAAAGGTTATCGTCTTTCGGCTTCCCTTCCAAGACTATGGCTCCATAACCTAATCGGGCCAGCACCTGAGAAGCCTGTCCCCCCGAATTGGCCTCTTTGATACCACCGGTCAGCGGACTCTTGCATCCCACAGAGATTCGTCCCGACGTAGACGCTATTGTACCGCTCAACAATCCGGGAGCGATAATCAGTTTATTATCTTCTCCCAGCGGGTGGCACAACGGTGGAACTTCCCCGGAAACAATGGCAGAAGTGAGCGTCCTGCCTCCCATGCCTTCATATGCTCCCCGAGATTCCTCCGTCATCTGAGGCCCCCCTTCGGCCCCCATGTTAATTCTGAGAATCTTATCCATACTTGCCCTCCTTTCCTGGTTAGGCTGCTAATATGAGACCCTTGCATAACGTCCCCTTTTAACCAATTTCTGCGTTAGGCTCAAATTTTAATCCTCGAAATATCCAATATATTCCTGTGGTTAAAAT
>CAZKGS010000236.1:2101-3911 GCA_964552105.1 uncultured Syntrophaceae bacterium | reverse complement strand
GGATCGTTTGATCTCATCAAGGGTTTTGTTCTTGGATATCTGGAAGGAAGCGGAATTAAGGGGGAGGCGATCTTTGGCCGGGAGCATCATGTGGAAAACGAAAGCAAATTTGGCCAGCTCATGCGCTTGATTCATGTCAAGGGTAATAAAGTTCATGTTATTGTTGGTGCCGGGATCCATAATTTGCTGAAAGATGCAGTGGGTAACCGCCAGGATCAGCTTGCCATAAAGATATTGTCTGTAAAAGAAATTACAGCTGCCCATTTTGATTTTGCCTATAAAGCCTTTGCAAAAGAATTTGGTGATAAGTTGAAAAAGCTTTTTGGAAATCTGCCTGAGGGACTTGAACTTGGACCAGACTACAAACCTAAAGAAACAATAACGCCGGAGGGAAAGGGGATAGAAGCCTATGCCCCGCTACATGAATATGAAATAAAAGCCAATGGAAGGATATACGGTCCCATAAAAGCTGTAATCAATTTTTATGGCGAGGTAGAGCATAATCCATTGGTTGAATTGAGAGACATAAAGCTCCAATATAAGAATTAGGTATTAAGGATTATGGTCGAAGATCCGCCTAATCCCCTAAGGCGGCAAAGCCGCAAGGGCTGAGCAACGAGCAATGAGGGCTGAGAATTAAAGGCTAAAGGAAGTGTTTTGCAAAGGTCTCGAATCTAATCCTTTAAACTTGAGATATGTGCCGAAGCAAATATCCACGGCGTGCAGAAAGACGGGATATTCGTTTTTGAGAATTTAACATTATTGAAAGGCCGGCTGAGGATTCTTTCTGACATAATAAGTGTATCCTTGTCATATTCGGAACAGCACTGAGCCGTTATCATACCGTTGGGATTGAGGCAGTCTTTAATTTTTGCGAAGAGATCTTCCAGGTACAGCTCCCGATCCATATTGATAAACGTTTCAGGATGCATGGTTAAATCATAGATAATTGCATCGAAACGCCTGTCAGTATTTAAGAAATTATTTACATCATCGTTTATAATCTCTACCCGCGGATCATCGAACGCATCATGACAGATACACTGTAGATATTTTCTGGAAGCGTTTATAACTTCTTCGTCTATATCGATGAGTGTAACCTTGCCGGGGTTGTATTTCAAAAGTTCATAAAGGACCCCACCGTCTCCACCGCCCAGGATTGCTACATTTTCTAAAGAATTTCCTGCTTCAACAAGAGGTGATACCATGCTCTGGTTGTAAAGATGAGCATCATATTCGGCAATCTGCAGATCATTATTCAGAAACAGCAGCTTACCAAAAATTTCATTTTCTATGATGTCTATCTTCTGATATTTTGACATCTTGCTGAAAATTGTTTTTTCGATGTGGTATCGTATGTCGAATCCGATCGTATCGGAAACGTCGGTTATCCAGTTGGTTTCTGATACTTCGATTGGATTTCCCCGGATAATTTCGGCTGTCCTCGTTGTAGTCGGTTCAAATTTTTCCTTCAGATAATGTAACAGATTGTTCGTTACCTCCTTGTCGGGAGAACAGGTATATATATCCACAGAAGCGTGACGTGCTTCGGGGTATGTATGGATGGCAACATGGGATTCACTGATGACTGCTATGGATGTGACACCGATAGGATCATAGCTATGACTGTTGATAGCGACAAGAGATAGCCCGCATTCTCTAATTCCATTACGCAGGATGTTTTCGATAGACTCTTTGTCGTTTAAAATATCTTTGGAACAGTTGTGGAATTCCGCTACGATCTGCATACCGATTGGCTTCATGGCAAAATAAACTTTCTTTATAGAGGTACAAGGACAAAGGATCAAGG
>CAZKGS010000236.1:0-2001 GCA_964552105.1 uncultured Syntrophaceae bacterium | reverse complement strand
GCCCTTTGCAGCTTTGCCGCATTAGGGGGTCACTATATAAAAAAAAGAGTATCCCATGTCAAGGGAAATACAGAGATTATAGAAAAAATGCTTTGATTCAGCTGGCCTGCAAAGGTCTCAAGCTATTATTCTGTTTGAGAGAGGTCTCTCTTCCCTTCGATAAGCCTTTGGATTACCGTCATATTTGTTAAAACGGCCAGCACTATCAACGTCCCCATAAAGATACAGTCAGGACATTCGGAAAAATATCTTCCAATGGGCGCGTTCAGGAGCGAACCGGCGGAAACCAAAATTAATCTTTCGGGCCGCTGCATCAAACCGACGACCCTTATACTTCCCAGAGATTCGGCACGGGCCTTTACGTAACTGACCATGACCGAACCCAGCAAGGCCAGCATAACCACATAAAACATCCATCTGTTTTGATAGTAAAAGAGAAGCCCGAAAAATACGAAAAACTCGGCATAACGATCCAGCGTTGAATCCAGTAAGGCCCCAAAACTGGTTGATTGTCCTGTAAGACGGGCAATGGAACCATCCATTGTATCCGCTATCCCTGATAGCAGAAGCAAAATTCCACCCATGAAGATGGCCCCGAAGGCATAAAACAGTGCCGAAATCAGTGAAAGGCATAATGAGAAGACGGTGATTGTGTTGGGTGAGACACCTCTGTTAACCAGGGGTTTCATCCATCTTTCCAGAAGAGAATAATATCTCCTGATCATCCGGTGACGCATTTCAGTAAAATTCATCATGAAGTTATGCAATCCAGTGCGATCAATGTAACTCTTGATTTCTTATATCATTATTATGATTCAGGGCATAGGGGAAATTTGGATAATAGGGAAGGAGTTGCCGTCCATATCTTTTTCTTGACAAATCGAGTCGTATATTTCATTAAAATATCAGTTTCTTTACGCAACGTATAACTCCACAATCAACATTACGAGGTGATCACATGAACCTTTCCGTATTTGACAAAATGACATCTGTAGAATTGCGAAAGTATCTGGAGTTCCTGCTGTGGCACTACCGGGTTATGGACGGTTTCTGGTTTCTTTACGTATCGGACGAGTTTGACCAACAGACCGCTGAAAAGATCAACAGAAGGGTATGGGGAAGAATACCGGAGCTTGCGGCAAAGGATCTTGTAAAACGCTTTCAGATTGAGGAGAAGGGATTACAGGGTTTTATCAAGGCTCTCCATTATTTTCCCTGGACAATCCTCATTGAGTATGAAATCGAGGAAAAGGAAGATGAGGTCATCATTTCTGTTCCCAGTTGCCCACCCCAGGTCGCCCGTCGAAGTAAAGGACTCCCCGAGTTCGACTGTAAGGAGATGCACCGCGGCGAGTTCGAAAGTTTTGCTCATGTGATCGATAACCGAATCCGGGTTGAATGCTTATTCGCGCCGCCCGATCCGCATCCGGATGATTGTTTCTGCAAGTGGCGGTTTACACTCAGTGGTAACGGATAATGCATTAGTTGACTGGCATAAATCCGG
This sequence comes from uncultured Syntrophaceae bacterium, assembly GCA_964552105.1. Lineage (GTDB taxonomy): Bacteria > Desulfobacterota > Syntrophia > Syntrophales > UBA6807 > CAZGAK01. The sequence goes on along the minus strand of CAZKGS010000236.1, from coordinate 497 downwards.
GAAGCTCCATGTTCAATGTGTGATTCCACAAGCTTCCGAGCCACATCCTGTGCTATTTCCAAGCAGTATCGGGTCAGGTCTTGCGCTTTGCCTTTGCCTGGTATAAAGTTGCGTTAAAAATGGGGGGGGAGTCGGCCCCCATGCTCCCGCGCTATAAATTAAAAGAAGTAGGCGATTATGTGAGGCTGCATTATTCGCAGATAAGTAAGATAGATTCAATGGGGGCAAAAAGCAAGACCTTACCCCAATAAATGCTCGGAAGCGGATAACAAAATCTGTAAGACGCCGGTTAAGGTGTTTCGAGGCTGGCGGGTTTAACTCAAACTCAATCTTCTGTGATGGTCAGATGGGTAATTCTGACGAATCCACCTATCTGCCTGAGACAACAAATGGATTTCTGGCTACGACTTGGCCGTTAGCCCCTGGATGGTGACTAAAAAGATCGAAGAACAATGCGATGTAATATCCGGAGAATATGATATCCTGAAAAAAGGAAG
>CAZKGS010000235.1:0-3942 GCA_964552105.1 uncultured Syntrophaceae bacterium | reverse complement strand
TTCGGCCACATTCTCGATCTGACACAAGACGAGGAACAGATCTTCTCCGGTTTCAGAAACAGCACAAAAAGAAACATAAAAAAGGCAAACAAAGAGGGGATAGGTGTTCGTTTTTCCAAGTCACTTAAATCTGTTAAAGAATTTTATAGACTTAACTGTCTTACACGGAGACAACATGGACTGCCACCTCAACCATTTAAATTTTTCAAAAAAGTATACGATCACATTATAGCTAAAGATATGGGTTTTGTTGCTCTTGCGTTTTATGGTGAAATCCCGATTGCTGCTGCAGTATATTTGCACGCTGGAAACAAAGTACTTTACAAATATGGTGCTTCAGATATAACTTACCAGAATTTAAGAGCAAATAATCTTATTATGTGGGAGGCAATAAGATGGTCCTGCATCAACGGCTATAAGAGTTTCTGTTTTGGCAGAACTGAAATGGAAAATCACGGCCTCAGACAATTCAAATCAGGCTGGGGCACAACAGAAACCATAATAAAATATTACAAATACGACCTGCAAAAAGACACCTTCATTACCGACAGTCAAAACATCAAACGGTCATACACCAAAATCATGACCAAAATGCCTATCCCGGTATTAAAAGCCATCGGCACTCTTCTCTACCGACACATGGGCTAAAAAATTTTTACCTTGAACCTTGTTCCTTTGTCCTTTGTCCTTTGTCCTTTGTCCTTTGTCCTTCGGTAATGTAACCAACAGGGCGGTGCGGTATCAAAACCTTCAAATTCATAAAAGATAGTTGATAAAATTCGAATTTACATAAAGGAGATTAAGATTATAATGGATTATCTAAACACAGTACGGGAATTTGTGGTTGAAAATTTTCTTTTCGGAGACTCATCTCAACTTCATGAAAATACTTCATTTCTTGAAAGTGGCATCATTGATTCCACAGGCATACTTGAACTTATTCAATTCCTGGAGGAAACGTATGACATAAAAATCGAGGATGAAGAACTCATACCGGAAAATTTGGATAGCTTGAAGGATGTTGCACTATTCCTTGAGCTAAAGAGTGCAGGAAGCAGTCCCACCAGAAAGTCCTTCGGCTAATGCCGGGAACAAGCTTGCCAGAGCATAATACATCAACTTTGACGGTTTCGTAAAAAGTCGTATTCCCCCTCACCCCAACCCTCTCCCATCAAGGGAGAGGGAGTTTTATGACTTTTTGCGAACCATCAACTTTATTAAGGAGAAATGATTGTGTCAGATAACCTCAAAACTCAATTGACGATTTGTACAAGATGCATCCTGCCTGAAACGTTTCCGGGAATAAAATTTGATGAAGAAGGCATATGCAATCACTGCCGACGAGAAGAATCATTCAGGGCAAAAAGTCGTGATAAAAAGGCAGAATATCGCACAAGACTTGATGAACTTATAGCAAGCATCAAAGGTCAAGCGCCGAATTATGATGCCATCATGGCATATAGCGGAGGAAAAGATTCAAGTTACACTCTCAAACTTCTTAAAAAACGTTATGATCTCCGAATATTGGCTTTTACGTTTGATAATCACTTTCTTTCTCCCTTAGCTGTGGAAAATATTAAGAAAATTGCAGATACCTTGCAAATCGATCACATAAACTTCAAGCCTCACTGGCCGCTGATAAAATCATTATTTATTACTGCCGCCCAGGAAGATATATTTCCAAAAGCTGCGTTGCTTCGTGCGAGCTCTGTTTGCACAGCTTGCATTAGCCTGGTAAAAAGCCTGGTACTCAAGACTGCCCTGGAAATGGCCATACCATTTGTGGCATTCGGGTGGTCACCTGGCCAGGCTCCCATCCAATCTGCCATAATGAAAACGAATCCTTCATTAATTCGTGAAAACCAAAAGATTCTTAAAAAGATTTTTTACGATAAAATTGGATCTGAGACCCAATCCTATTTTATTCCTGATACCTACTATGAAATTTATGAAAAAAGCTTTCCATACAATATTCACCCTCTTGCCTTCTTTGATTACAATGAGGAACATATTTCTTATGAGCTAAGTAACATGGGGTGGAAGCTCCCTTCAGACACGGATTCCAACTCGACTAATTGCCTGATTAATGCGTTTGCGAACCAATGCCACCTGAAGCAATATGGTTTTCACCCTTATGTATTGGAAATTGCCAACATGGTCCGACAGGGTGTTATGTCAAGGGAGGAAGGAATCCAGAAAATATATAAGGACCAAAACGAGGAGATGGTTTCTTACGCCAGAACAATGTTGGGACTTTGAGTAACCAGAGAAAAGAAATGAATAAAAAGACAATACTGAATTCGCATAATCTGATTCACCACTTTTTGGAAGAAAGTGCAAACCTTTACCCCGACAAAGTTGCATTGATTCACGAAGATGTACGAGCCACCTATGGAGAAATCAATGCACAAGCCAATCAGTTGGCCCGATGGCTTCTGGATAACAACATCACTCAAGGTGATCGGGTAATTCTAATTCTGGAAAACTGCCTTGAATACGTTGTCAGTTATTACGGAATTCTTAAAGCAGGTGCGATAGCGGTTTCTCTCGGCACCGACCTGAAACCTGCAAGTTTGCAACCCCTCTTGCAGGAGATAGAACCCGGGGTCATCATTTCTTCCTCGAGATTCGAACGTTTACTTCAAGATGCGGAAGTTGGCATGTTTAATGTCCGGCAACTTTTACTTAAGAACCCGAAGTTAAACTGGTCTTCAGTAAGCTTTATGACAACAAAGTGGGAAGACTTGATTCAATCAGAAATTTTGCCTAATCCCAACCTTTTTAGCTCAGATAAGGCTTTGGCCAGCATAATATATACATCAGGTTCTACCGGAGAACCAAAAGGTGTAATGCTCTCTCATCAGAACATTGTAGTCAATACTAAATCCATTTGCCAGTATCTTAAACTTACCGATGAGGATACCCAGATGGTGGTGCTGCCATTCTTCTATGTCATGGGCAAATCCCTCCTGAACACTCATTTTGCTGTCGCCGGTACTGTTGTAATAAACAACAAATTTGCTTTTCCTGCCTCCGTTTTAAATCAGATGGTTGCCGAAAAAGTTACCGGGTTTTCGGGTGTACCCTCAACATATGCCTACCTTCTTTACCGTTCTCCGTTAGCAAAATACCGTGACAAACTTAGCACACTCCGTTATTGCTCCCAGGCGGGCGGTCATATGCCAAGGATTATAAAAACCAAACTCCGTCAGATTTTGCCCCCCCGCACTGAAATCTATATTATGTATGGCGCAACGGAGGCATCGGCACGACTTTCTTACCTTGAACCGGAGAAATTCCTGGACAAAATGGACTCTATCGGTAAAGCCATCCCGGGGGTTACACTCCGTGTGCTGGATAGTAATGGTAAACAAGTGCCCGCAGGCCGGATCGGTGAGCTTGTAGCCACGGGTGAGAACATCATGCAGGGTTACTGGAAAGATCTCGAAGCTACAGCAAAAGTCCTGAATAAAAACTGCTATCATACGGGTGATTTGGCCTATCAGGATACGGAGGAATATTTTTATGTGACCGGCAGGGAAGATCAGATATTAAAGGTCGCCGGCCATCGGATTAATCCACTTGAAATCGAAGATATAATGATGGATTCAGAATTATTAATAGAGGCAGTTGTCATTGGAATCCCTGATGACCTTTTGGGATGTAAACTAATAGCTCTTGTGATACCAAAAGATCAAACATGCAGTCAGAAAGATATCTTGAGGTATTGCGCAAGCAAAATGCCAAAGTATAAGATGCCGAGCGCCATCGAATTCACGAAAGATATACCGAAGAACACAAGCGGAAAAATCGATCGAAAACTTAGTTTTGAATTATTAAATCTGCCGGTATCGTAAAAAGTCCGAATTTCTGCCGCTTTGTCATTCCCGACCTGAGCGAGAATCCAGTAATTTAAAATTGTTTTTATAGCCTTTATCCTTG
>CAZKGS010000234.1:0-4069 GCA_964552105.1 uncultured Syntrophaceae bacterium | reverse complement strand
CAAGGAAGGCGAAAATTTTAACCACAGGAATATATTGGATATTTCGAGGATTAAAGTTTGAGACTGACGCAGAAATTGGGCAAAAGGGAACGTTATGCATAGATCTCATCATGATTACCCAACAACGACTTTTTACTTGCATTTTAACTGTTAAATTTATAACTGCTATTTATGATGCACCGAATATTCTCACAAAAAACTCAAACTATACGTGTATACATTGCCTGTCATTTGGTATCCGGCCTATACCACGAAGAAGAAATCTCATTTAGTTATTAAACAGAAAAAGGGAGGGGATAAAATGTATAATTTTCAACTTTCAGATGAGAGAAAACGTTTTCAAGAGATGGCAAGAAAATTTGCGGAAAATGAGGTAAAACCATTAAATGATAAGTTTGATGATGATTGGGCAACACACAAATATATGAACCAGGTATTGAAGAAGGCTGCCGAGTTGGGTTTTATGGGATTAACCATTGACCCCAAGTATGGAGGCTCAGGCGCCGATGGTATGACCATCATGGCTGTTATTGAAGAACTCGCCGCCGTAAATGGCGGTGTGGCATGCGTTATCAGTGATACCTGGTTTGCACAGACTCCTATCATAATAGCTGCTAATGACGAACAAAGGGAACGTTTCCTCAGGCCTATGGCATCGAGGGAAGATGTTAACCTTGGTTGTATCTGCATGACCGAACCTGCATCGGGAGCGGACATAGAAGATCCCAGAATGCGATTAAAAACAGTTAAAACAATAGTTAAAGAAGATGGAGATGACTATATTATAAATGGTTTAAAGATATGGCCAAGCAATGCAGGTATCGCCTCTCACTATATTGTGATAGCCACAACCGATCCGAAATTGGAGGACAAGAGTTCATGTATAATCGTTACAGAAAAAGATACACCGGGTCTTTCATTCGGAAAGATTGAAAGAAAGATGGGAATGGCCGAAGATCAGAATCGTGAAGTTATTTTTGAAGATGTTCGCGTCCCCAAGAGTAACCTTCTTGGCAAAATAGGCGATGGTCACAGGTTGCTCCAGAGAACCGTGGGCTATAACAGATTGGGTGCAGGAATGATTTCTGTCGGGATGGCGAGGGGTGCATTTGACTACGCACTGGAATACTGCAAAAAAAGGGTCATAGGTGGAAAAGTTCTTGTCAAACACAGCCTGATTTCCGCGATATTTGCAGATATGGCAACAAAGATCGATGCAGCGAGATTGCTCGTCTACAGGGCATCATGGTCTCTTAAAATGAAAGATCCAGACAGGGCAACGTATTCCGATATGGCCAAGGTTTTCGGAACAAATGTAGGCATGGAAGTTACGACGAAATGTGTTCAGCTTATGGGGTCTTATGGATATTCTAAAGAATATCCCGTGGAAAAATATATGAGAGATGCAAAAATAGTACAGATATATCTCGGCCCGAACGAGATGTTACAGCAGCTTATCGGAGAGAGTCTCTAAAGATCAAAAAATTCAGAATTCGGAATTCGCAAAACGTTATTAGTTATCCTGTTTTCGACTTTCCAACTGAAGGCACGGGTTTTTCTTCTGTTCCCCAAATGGGACAACAAAAAAGATGTCTATAAAGGAGAATACTTATGGATTTTGGATTGAGTGAAGAACTTGTCATGCTCAGAGACACGGTGCGTAATTTTGCAACCGACAAGATTGCCCCCTTCGCTGATGAATGGGATGAGAATCATTACTTCCCATATGAAGAGGTAGTAAAGCCGATGGGTGAGCTTGGTTTTTTCGGCACGGTTATTCCCGAGGAATACGGGGGGAACAATATGGGCTGGCTTGCAGCCATGATTATAACAGAAGAGATTGCCCGTACTTCCAGTTCGCTCAGGGTGCAGATCAACATGCAGGAGATTGGCTGTGCTTTCACCATTTACCGTTATGGAACTGAAGAATTAAAGAAAAGATATATTTCTAAGCTGGTTAGCGCCGAGACTTTGGGAGCCTTTGCGATTACCGAACCTCAAGCCGGGTCTGATGTCATGGCAATAACATCTACAGCCGAAGATAAAGGAGACCACTGGCTCCTTAACGGAACAAAAACCTGGATATCAAATGCCACAGTTGGTGGTATTAATATCTATTACGCTTATACTGATCGTTCCAGGAGAGGAAGAGGACTTTCCGCTTTTGTCGTAGAACTTGATAACTTCAACGGGATTACCGTAACCGACCTTGACAAATTAGGCTCCCGCTCCTCGCCAACCGGTGAGATTATTCTGGAAAATACCAGGGTCCCCCGAGAAAACATCCTGGGCAATCCTGGTGACGGCACGAAGATTGTCTTTGGCTCGCTGTCCCAGACCCGACTTTCTGCTGCTGCTGGCGGTGTTGGTCTGGCACAGGCCTGTTTTGATACTGTAACTAAATATTGCCAGGAACGGAAACAATTTGGAAAGCCCATCGGCCATTTTCAGATGAATCAGGATTTAATCGCCCAGATGTCGTGCGATATCGAGGCGGCAAGGATTCTTGTCTATAAAGCAGCATGGCAGAAAGATCAGGGCAACCTGGGTAACAATTTCGAAGTGGCTCAGGCCAAGTATCTCGCAGGTGAACTGGCATACAAGTGCTCCCAATATGCAATGCGTATCCTGGGAGCTTATGGTTACTCCACCGAGCATTCGATAGCCCGCTATTATAGAGATGCGCCTACGTATGCCATGGTTGAGGGTTCGGCCAATATTTGTAAGTGGATCGTTGCCCAGGATGTCTTGAATATACGAAAAGCAAACCGCTAACCCGGAGGCAGGGGGGTCACATCCTATTTTTTCGTGTTTTCGTGATTGGCTTTAAAAAATCTTTCGATTATCCCCACCATTTTTTCAACGACTTCTTCAACCCTCAAAGAAGTGGTATCAATGATAATAGAATCCTCAGATGGTTTGAGAGGTGATATATTCCTTGCCGTATCCTGCTGATCTCTTTTTATTAAACTAATCTTCACCTCTTCAAAATCAGAGCTACTTACCTTTTCCAGAAGCTCCAGATATCTCCTTTTTGCCCGCTCCGGTATGTCTGCATCGAGAAAAAATTTTATATCCGCATACGGAAAAACAACTGTTCCCATATCTCTGCCTTCGGCAATAATTCCCCCCTCCTCACCCGCTTTTCTCTGTATGGAAAGAAGAGCCCTTCTGACAGCAGGAACCGCAGAAACCTTTGACGCAAGAAGACCTATCTCCTCTGTTCTGATCTTCTCTGTTACATCTTCTTCATCTACAAAGACCTTCATGTCTCTGCTGATTTTTTTGAGAGAAATTCTAATTTTCTCACATAATTCCGAAAGAAGTTGCTCGTTATCGGAAGATATCCCCTGTTCTGAAACTTTATAGGCAATGGCCCTGTAAAGTGCGCCAGTATCTAAACAGGCATATGAAATCCTTTCAGACAACTCCTTACTGACCGTGCTTTTCCCCGCAGCGGCGGGGCCATCTATGGTAATCAAAAGTTGATTTTTCATCGATTAAATCTGCTCTATTCTCTCTTCAATGCTCTGAACAACAGGTAATTTATATCTAACAGACCAATATGTAAATGCTGCACCTGCTACCCCGAAAGAATCAAAGATGACGTCATATAAAGATGAACATCTTCCGGAAACAAACGATTGGTGCCACTCGTCACTTAAACCGTAGAGTATACCAATGAGGAAAGTAAAAACAATAGGATATCGGGCGAGTATCATCATTGGTGATGTGACAAATACCCTCATAAGCAAATAACCGAATATGTAATATTCAATCAAATGAAGGAGCTTATCGAAACTGAAAATGAAGATAATTTCTTCAGGATAACGGGAGATTGACGAAAAAATGAATATGAGGCTGGCATAAACGATTGGTGGAAATATATAAAAAAGACAACGTTTTTTCTTGTTACTATTCATTTCAATGAAACAATTCTCAACAATCTTTAAATTTCTTGCAGGCTTTATATCACAGGGATTATACCTTAACAAGATCAAAACAATTCCTGATGTGGCGGATCAGACCGGCATTAATCATAACTTGATTCTCTAAACCAAAGAAGTTA
>CAZKGS010000233.1:0-4070 GCA_964552105.1 uncultured Syntrophaceae bacterium | reverse complement strand
TCATGTAACTTTTTGATTCATCCGGCAAAGAAAAGAGGAGATTGAAGGAAGCTCGAGACCCATGGTTGGAGTGTTACGGGCAGAAATAACAGGTGCACGGCGAAATGGCGAAGAGCATATGAATAATTTTTCGCTCCGTGTTAATGATGCTCCTTTAAATACTTCCCGACTATTTCTTCGGCGAGGGTATCAGGATCCGATTCTCTTCGAAATATTTTATCGATCATTCGATCCATTTCACCGGATTTCATAAGTTTCGTTACGATCGGTTCGAGAATGGCTGCATCAAGGGTCTCTTCCAGTTCGATCATAACATTACGGCGCAGGCGCTCGCCTAACAGATCTTTACTGACAAGATTTTGATAGTGAGCCTCTATTGTATCCGTTAATTCCTCAATACTCTTCCTGAAGGAATCCTGATTATTTGTGTTTCCGGCCTTCACGATAGGGGGACGCCACCCGCCGGGATACTTGTCCGTATTATACATATTAAGCATACTCATGAGTTCCTGATATAGTTTTCCCACTCCGTCCCGATCTGCTTTATTGACGATGAATATATCGGCTATCTCCAATATACCCGCCTTGAGTGTCTGAATCGCATCCCCCAACCCAGGAATCTGAACAACTATGACAGTATGCGCTTGGTTTATTATATCTATACCCTGCTGACCAGCACCAACGGTTTCGACAATGATAATATCTTTTCCCATCGCATCCAGTATATGAATTGCATTATTCACAGACTTGGACAATCCTCCGAGGGATCCCCTGCTGGCCATGCTCCTGACAAATACACCTGAATCTGTAGCATGACGCTCCATGCGAACCCTGTCGCCGAGAATGGCACCACCGGTAAAGGGACTGGAAGGATCGACAAGAAGGGCGCCGACTGTTTTCCCCCTCTTTCGGTACTCGTCTATCAATGCATCAATCAGGGTGCTTTTCCCCGCTCCCGGTGAACCGGTAAAACCAACAATGTGAGCTTCCCCCGTATGGGGGTAAATACTGCTAATCGCTGTTTTAGCCTCCGGAATATTATCTTCCAGGTTTCTTATCAGCGTTGAGACAACCCGAACATTTCCGGACAATATCTTTTTTGTTCTTTCCATTACCGTTCGTCCTTTACATTTATCATTCCAACTTTTACATGAGCTCTACATATACCGAATGAACCGGAGAATCTGAAATCGAAAACCTGTTCTCGTTACCATATATAATCTTTAAATGCGATGACTTTTCGTAAAACCGGCGATATCAATACTGAAGGCACACCCTCTTTGGCAAACTCGAATCCGGCATTAACAAAAACAAAATCTCTGTCAAGTCTCTGATCGGAAGGGTTTTGATTCTCGGGAATTGCTTGATCTATTTAAAATAAGAAGACCAGCCCCGAACATGACAAAGTCTGTGATATTCCAAGGCTGGTCTCAAAATTATTGAATTTTCGTTAAGGTTAATTATCTCCGACCTCTAAAGCCGTATCCGTCGTGCTTGTTATACTCATGCCCATTCCACTCACCATGTCGAGGACAATCGCCATATCCAAACCCACCCCGATGACCGATTCCCTTACCGTGCCGAATAAGCGGCAGTTGAGCACGCTGCTCTGGAGTCAATATCTTGCGCATCTCTACTCGATGTTTGGTTCTTTTTTCTCCGATCTGATCACTCAACTTATTGATTTCCTTTTGCTTGGCCAGGAGTGCATCCTCATCAGGATTGGTCTGAGCCCATAGTGCCCGCAATTCGGCACGCCTGGCATTAAGTTCGGCTCTCAACGGCATTACTTCTTTTTGATTTGCCTCCCGCAGAGTCTCGATTCTGGAATTCTGTTCATCTGTTAATTTTAGATATGACAACCCATATCCACGTTCCAGGCCTCCCATTCCTCTACCATGCCTGAAATCATAATTCTGACCAATACAGGATCCTGAGCCCCAACCTGGGCCCACGCCGAGACCTCGGCCAAATACAGGAAATGCAAATGCAGCCATCAAAAGCACAATGCCTAAACCTATCGCTAATTTCTTCATTTCATTATCCTCCTCGGATTTTTCTGTTTGTTTTCTTATAAAGCAACGGTTGTGCCAGAAGAGACGGCACACCTCAACATGCTGACATCACTAATTATTTCAAATGTTCGGATGTCAGCACCATATTTCTTTGTTATGGATTCGCAAAAAATGTATAATAAGTATCCTTTTCAGGTATCCAGTTGGATAAATATTATCCAGTTAACTGAGTGCAAAACATACCTCATGGAGCGCTTGAAGTACCGAAAGATGGCGCATTTTACGATTAAGATAATGTGGTATTCATTTTGCTTGAGCAAAAAAGTATGAGTGATAACAGAACGAAGAAATCATGGATAACGATCCCGCCCTGGATAATCATAGGAGCCGTGATCATCCTGGCACCGATCTTTATCTTCTGGACCTCCGAAAATATCAACAAACAAAAAGAAAACACGACGAGGCTCCTCCAGGAAAAAGGGGCAGCGCTGATCAGGTCTTTTGAGGCAGGAACCAGAACAGGAATGGTGGGTATGCGCTGGGGGGGCCTTCAGGTTCAGAAACTGCTTACAGAAACAGCCCAGCAGCCCGATATTGTTTATCTTATGATAACGGACCGCCATGGGCAAATCCTGGCCCATAATGATTCCTCTCAAATCGGGAAATTTCATGGAAGAGACCTGAATATCGAAGAAATTACACGATCCAAAGAGGTAAAATGGCGACAGGTATCCGATAACAAGGGAAAAAACATTTTTGAAGTTTACAGGCAGTTCTCACCATCCCGGCGGCATTTCCCGATGCATTTTGACAAAAGGAAACACAATGACTGGCTTCGATCCCGAATGATGATGAAGGAAAATAAGCCATTATTCCGCCTTGCCATTTTTGTCGGTCTTGATATGCAAGCTATCGATACCGCCAGAAAAGAGGATACTCGACATACAATCATTATGGCTCTTATCCTTCTCCTGATCGGCTTTACTGGGATTATATTACTTTTTCTGGCGCAGAGCTACCATGCAACGAAGACCTCCCTTTCCCGGGTCAAGGCATTTTCCGACAGTCTGGTGGAAAATATGCCGATCGGTCTTGTGACCGTAGATGCTAATGATACCTTAACGACGATGAACCAGACAGCCGGGGAGGTTCTCCACCTGACAGCTGCTGAAACTGTCGGCAGAAAAAGCAGCAGCATACTACCCGTGGAACTCAGCCAACTCATCGATAATCTGAAAGGCAGTGTGGGAATCATCGACAGGGAAATAGAATATCCAATGAAAGACGGCAAACACATTCTCCTTGACGTGATTGCCACAGAACTGAAAGATGAGGATGGAATATTCCTGGAATATGTCATTCTTTTCAGAGATCTCACCGAAATCCAGCGTTTGAGAAGTGAAATTGAACGAAGTAAGCGCCTGGCCTCTCTCGGAAGGCTTGCAGCGGGTATTGCCCATGAAATTCGTAACCCCCTTAGTTCGATTAAAGGCTTTGCCACATACTTCAGAGAGCGATACCATGGCAATCCTGAAGATAATAAGACGGCTGAAATTATGATCAATGAAGTTGACAGGCTCAACAGGGTCATCAGCCAGCTTCTCGAATTTGCCAGTCCCGTGCATATCCGATTGACGCCTACATTGCTGCAACCTTTTCTGCAGCATTCCGTCAAAATGATCGAACGGCAGTCCAAGGAAAAGAATGTCACCGTCGTGACCTATTTCTCCTCAGAAATCGAAGAAATCCCGATTGACCCTGACGGTATGAGCCAAGTACTCCTCAATCTTTATTTGAATGCAATCGAGGCGATGGATGGCGGCGGCACCCTCTCGATTGGACTTTCGCAGATTGAACAGGGAAAGGTGAGCATTACGATTGCCGATACGGGAAAAGGAATCGATGCTGAAGACACGGAAAAGATTTTTGATCCATATTTTACGATGAAACCATCAGGAACCGGTCTGGGACTTGCTATTGTTCACAGAATTATCGAAGCGCACGGCGGGGAAATACTCGTAGAAAGTGAACAGGGACAGGGGACCACGGTATCGA
>CAZKGS010000232.1:0-4093 GCA_964552105.1 uncultured Syntrophaceae bacterium | reverse complement strand
TCCATTCGCGCACAGTGAGTTTTCACCCAGCGTATATCATCTCCCATTTAAATCCCTCTCCTTATTTTAATTGAATACTCCGACTTTGTCGACTTGTATAATCATTCAATATTCACAAAACTCTCTTTACCAAAGACGGCAGATTAAACACTTGAAACCTGAAAAGTATATTCTGACTTTCCAGTGCAACTAATTAAAGTGTTTCCCTATAAATAGATATTTACAGGAAATATAACAGGATCAACTTTGCCTGATTCACATCTTACCGATTATCCGGTTTCGTATCAAACCTTCGTCTCGATGGAAGTTTTTTATACTTTAACGAGTTCTTTACAATATTGACAATTTTATCAGCATTCAAATATTGGATATTTATAACCAGATCATAATTAACAGGATCATCAATATCAGTATGGAAATTCTTTCTTATAAAAGCCTTTCGATCCGACTCTTCTTTAATAATTTGTTGTTTGGCTTTCTCTGTAGAAACATTAAGTTCCTTTGCCAAATTCTGGACCCTGGCGTCCATTGGGGCTATGAACCGCACTCTCAATGTGTCTTCAGGCGGAAGGACCATATTAGCGCCTCTCCCTAAAATAACCGCACCGCCATGTTCGTGAATAGTGCCAATAACACTTGTAAGGTGATATACATATTCATCTGACGAGAACCAGCGGACGGATTTTAAGAACTGAATCCAGTTATCAAGAATACTACGTCCCTTTTCATCCAGAGATGAGACAACCCTCTCACTCATACTGGAACTCTTGGCAACTTCCTGGATAATCTGACGGTCGAACAGATCAATTTTTAGCTCTTCTGCAATCCGCTTGGCCAAAGCATGGCCTTCACAGCCAGGCTCTCTCGAAATCGTAATAACCGGCCCTGGTGGTTCCTGTTTTTTCCTTCTTTTGTCAGTCGCCTGCTGCCACTTACGCGCCTGTTCATCAATCATACGTTCTAAAGTCATTGTGCCTCCTCGCTCTTTTATTTTCCAGCGGGTTCAGATTGGTAAAATCTCTCCCTGAGAACAATCATGCAAATTATTTAGGCAAATCATTTATTTAATTTCCAAGGCTTTGTCAAGACTAAAGGTAAAGTTTCTACTGGAAAGTAGCCCGTATATCAAGTGAAAAAAGCGATCCTGATATAAATTGTGCTTTAATAACGAGTGGCTTCACGTCCAGTATTTATCGAGAAATAAATGCCACAGGGTGAGCAGTCGAACAGCAACTATGGCCACTAACAGGCGCGGTATCCAGAGCCAGAATGGACTGATACCGAGAGGCAGAAAGAGAGAAGGATCTTCAATCATAGCATGGTTAATGCCTATGGAAAGGTGCAACTCTTCCAGTTCTTCCTTGGTCAGTTCTCCGTTTTTTGCTTCTTCTACAATGACGGCCCCACCATAAGCCAAACCGAAAATGACAGCCGTTACCCATAGAACACCGACTCTGTGACTTAACCCCATGGCTTTTAAAATAGGTAAAAGAAACCGGACTATATGGTCAACCCACCCAAAGGATTTCATTATTTCCAACATCGTTAAAATAAACATTATAATGAAAAAGATTTTAATGATCAGATTTATTGTAATTATAGCCCAATCTTTCAGCATTGTTGAAAAAGGCTGAGAAGCAGAGAAAGATGGTCCGTCTATTGACATTTGAGCTGTGGGGCTCACATCCAGAAGTTGTGCTACGATCATTATGGTAATGGTGGCAACAACAAGACGGAAAAGAGTGGCTTTCAAGGGATGAATGCCTGATTTTCCCTGTATTACACCCTCCTGTATGAGGTTATGGGCGATAAGGAGAAAAATGGCTATCAGTGTCATTTGTTCTACAGAAAGGGAAAGAACTGCCATAGATGCAACACCACCGTAAATTCCCGTGAGCATTCCGATAATGAGCGGCAACGTAGCTATAGCCGGCAGTCCGAAAATATCCATAACAGGTTGAATAAGAAAGCTAACTTTTTGAACCAAACCACTCCACGCAAGGAGAGCCGTTAAAAAAGAAATGGGGATAATGATTTTCATCATCCAGATATATCCACGCCATCCCTTATTTACACCTGTCACAATGGCTGTTTTTAATTGATTGGTTTTAATAGTGTTTTTCATGGAAGGATGTATATCAAACCAAAGGGGGGAATGGCAATGGGAAAGAGAAAGTACGGTATCACCAGGTCAGCCAAATGACTCCGGCAGTTTTCGTCTTTAATCAACTACCCCGCCGCAAGCAACGGGGTATCAAAATGAGTGTTTTATCTTTCCTATCGCAGCAAGCAACGGAGAATTAAACCCTGCAGATTTCGCATCGCACTTCAAGTGATTAGAGTAATTCGTGTAATCTGCGAAATCTGTGGATTAAAATATGTTAAATATGTCTGTCGTTTTGATTAAAACGATTACGATGCTTTGCCGGGATTGGCGGGAGGTTACAAGCTCTTTACCCGAAGCTTCAATCTTTTTTTACGTCGCCGTCTTCTTCGATCTATCTCTTTTTTCCGTTCCTGTTTTTTATGTTTTGCCATGGACACCTCATTTTTTATTGTTGCGATGTATACCTTCTCTATGGATGACAACTTATACACCATTGCAGAAAATTATCAAAGAGATATGTGAATTTTTAAAAAATTATGTTTAGGATGTGAAATGCCGGGTTGTAAAAAATTATAATATCCCGTATGAAAAATGAGATCTTTGCATAATATGCAAAGGTCTCAAAATATCATTCTTTTCTGTATACTTGTGTCACGGGAGTTTTCTAAAATGTATGATTTGCTTATTGTGGGAGGCGGACCTTCCGGATCATCTGCAGGCAGGTTGGCCGGACAAAAGGGGTTAAAGACACTTTTAATCGAAAAAGGAACATTCCCACGGTATAAACCCTGTGGGGGGGCGCTCTCGGAACAGGCATTATCCTGTCTCGACTTTTCACTTCCTGAATCTGTTCGAGAAAGGGAGATATTTGGGGTAAGAATACACTTTAAGGAATCTGTAATAGAGGGTTACAAAAGTTACCGAATAGCAACTATGGTAACGAGGAGCACCCTGGATAACTATCTCCTCGAAAAAGTGAAGGAAGCGGGAACAGAAGTAAAGACAGGAGAAAGAGTTCTTGATTACAGGGAAAAGGACTCCTTTGTGGAGATTTACACTAACGAGCAGACTTACAGGGCAAAGTTTGTCATTATCGGAGAAGGCTCACAGGGAAAACTAAAGAGTAAGACAAGAAAGAAAGATGCAAAAAGTGAATACGGTATCTGCATCGTAACGGAAGTGGAAGAAAAAAATGAAAAGATTAACAGGTACATATCCAGGGCCATGGAGATTCATTTTGATGTAACAGATATGGGCTATGGGTGGATATTCCCCCACGAAAATTATTATTCAGTCGGAATTGGTGCATTTGCGAACAAATTGTCCGACCCAAAAAAAGTGATGAGAGAATTTTTGAAGAAAAACGGCTTCAATGGCAACTACCGGTTAAGGGGACATACCATTCCTGCAGGTGGGATAAAGCGGAACGTTATTGGTTCACGGGTTGTCCTGATTGGTGACGCTGCAGGATTCGTGGATCCATTCGCCGGAGAAGGGATAGCCTATGCCATCAGGTCGGGGCAGATTGCGGTAGAGGTAATCGCTGAAATCGTACATCAAAATAAGGAATTGAAAAAATTGAGAGATTATGAAATCATTTGTCAACGTGAATTTGTAAATAATTTCAAATATGCCTTGATATCGATGAAAATGATGCATCATTTCCCCGATTTTTTCTTTAAAATCCTGACCGGCAACCATGAAGTGTTTGAAAAATTTACCGATATTCCTATTCTAAAAAGGCAATATCGCAGCTACCTTGAATGGCTGGTCCCGAGATTGCCTAAATATCTTCTCTCCATGATGGTTTCTCGTCGTTAAACTTGCAAAGAATTCTTATGACCCCCCGGCAGTCGTTCATATGTCGACTATAAATATAATCCAGGTTGACAATAAAAAAAGGGGGTGGTAATAAGGGCAGGTCTTACGGGGAGACCTTTGCAGAATGTTCAATTTTGTTCAAGTTCAAGGAAGGCGAAAACTTTA
>CAZKGS010000231.1:0-4106 GCA_964552105.1 uncultured Syntrophaceae bacterium | reverse complement strand
CTTGATATCTGAAGATTGTGAGTTGAGCTATGGACAACATGAAAACAAAAAGTGTACTTATCGGTATAAGCGGCGGTGTTGACAGCGCTGTTGCGGCATCGATTCTGAAAGAAAAAGGCTTCGATGTTGAAGGCCTTTATATATATAACGGATTCCCGACGAGAGCTGAAGAAGATGCTGTAAACGTTGCTAAACGGCTATCGATTCCACTCCACAGGGCTGACATTTCGGAATCTTTCAAAAAACACATTGTTGATTACTTCATGTCGGAATATCTGGCAGCACGGACTCCGAACCCCTGTATCGTGTGTAACAAGAAGATCAAGTTTAAATATCTTCTTGAAGAAGCAAAGAAAAGGGGGATCGATTATATTGCCACGGGTCACTATGCCCGCGTCGAAGATACAGGCGGGGAAAACGGTTTCAGGCTCAAGAAAGGTAAGGATAAAACCAAAGACCAGTCTTATTTCCTCTTTGAGCTTGGGCAAAAAGAGCTTTCACGAATGATCTTTCCCAATGGTGATTCAACAAAGGAAGAAATCAAAAATGTTGCACGGGATCTTGGTTTCGGATCATTAACTGAGAGAGAAAGCCAGGAAATCTGTTTTATCCCGGATAATAATTACAAGAGCTTCATTGAAAATTGCACGGAAAGTACAATTTTCCATCCCGGGAATATTGTGGACAGAAAAGGAAATATCGTTGGAAGGCACCGGGGCATTCATTCTGTTACAATCGGCCAGAGGAAGGGGCTTAACATTGCTTCGGGACGCCCTTACTACGTCCTGGAAATAAATAGAGATAAAAATGAGGTAATCGTGGGAAGGGAGGAAGATCAGTTCTTTGACGGATTAATCGCAGGAAATGTTTCCTGGATTTCTCCCGATTATGCTGCTGCCGGCGATCTGAAGGTTACAACTCACATCAGATATCGCCACAGGGGCGTTGACTCTGAGGTTACGATTCCGGCCAGGAATGAGGAAGACGAAGGAAAAGATTTGAACGGACACAGTGTTTCCGTTCGATTTGAAACCCCTCAAAAAGCGGTGGCCCCCGGCCAGGCGGCTGCCTTCTACCAGGGCGATTATCTGATCGGCGGAGGGTGGATAGAAAAGGGGGTAACCATTGATTAAGGTTGCTCTCACCACACTGGGCTGTAAAGTCAATCAATACGAATCTGCGGGAATAATCGAAGAACTGGAAGGAAGGGGCTTTTCTATTGTCCCCTTTAACTCGGAAGCCGATATATATATTGTTAATACCTGTACCGTTACAGCTAAAACAGATTATCAATCCAGACAACTGATCAGGAGGGCAAACAGAAAAAACCCTTCGGCATCAATCATTGTCACGGGGTGTTACGCGCAGATCGCGCCTCAGGAACTCGCCGCACTTCCGGGAGTAAAGGTGGTGGTTGGAATTGAAGGAAAAGAAAATATTCCCGATATGATTAATGACATGGCCGGAGAAGAGCCACGGATTATTCTGAGTGATATAGGCCTGAAAAAAAACTACTCCGGACTTCCTGTCACTCAATTCCCCGGACATACAAGGGCTTTTCTCAAGGTCCAGGATGGCTGTAATTCATTCTGCAGCTACTGTATCATCCCTTACGCGCGGGGCAGAAGCAGGAGTCTCCCCGAAGAAGACGTCATGGAGCAAATCAGGAGGTTGAGTAGAGCAGGTTACAGGGAAATCGTTCTGACGGGAATTCATCTCGGTCATTATGGTCATGATCTTTCACCCGGGACCAGCCTTCTCAGGCTCCTGGAAAGGATTGAAGATGATACCGCAATTGAAAGACTGCGCATCAGCTCCATCGAACCGATGGAGGTAACGGATGAGATGATCGCCCACATCAAGGATTCAAAAATAATATGCAGGCACCTTCATATACCCATGCAGAGCGGTAACAACAAGATTTTGAATTCAATGAAAAGAAATTATGACACAGACCTATTCAGAAGCCGTATAGAAAAAATAATAAGTGCCCTCCCCGGGATGGCTATCGGTATAGATGTTCTGGTCGGGTTTCCGGGAGAAGGAGAGAAAGAATTCAAAAATACCAGGGACTTTATTGATAGTTTACCCCTGGCATATCTCCATGTTTTTCCTTATTCCAAACGTCCCGGCACGGAGGCATCGAACCTTCCGGACCATGTACAGGACTCTCTTAAAAAAGAACGGGGAAAGATACTAAGAGATATTGGAAAAAGAAAGAGAATGGAGTATAATAAAAAATTTATCGGAAAAGAGCTTTCCGTTTTAGTTGAGGGCACAAAAGACAGGGAAACAGGATTTATGAAAGGTTTCTCTGACAATTATATACCCGTCCTCATCCCGGACATTAACTTATCTATGGCAAATCATATTCTGGGGGTTACAGCTCAGAGTTTAATGGGAGGAAAAATAGTTGGAAGAAAAATTACAAATTCCCGATGAGAGAACTGAAGATCTTAAAAGTCTGGAGGATATCCTTTCTTACTCTTTCAGTGACAGTACCTTGCTGGATAATGCCCTTACCCACAGATCATTTGCAAACGAAAATCAGGACTTACATTACAAAGATAATGAAAGACTGGAATTTCTCGGAGATGCCGTCCTGGAACTCTGCATCACTGACATACTCATTAAAAGTTTCCCCGAACATTCAGAAGGAAATCTTTCGAAACTCAGGGCATCCATCGTCAATGAGCAGCCACTTGCGAAACTGGCAGAAATATTTCATATTGGTGACTATCTCCTCCTCGGCAAGGGAGAAGAAAGCTCAGGAGGGAGAACCAAAAGTTCTATCCTGGCAAATACAATTGAGGCCATTATCGCTGCAATTTATCTTGACGGAGGATATGAAAAGGTCCTTTCATTTATCAACGAGGTATTTCACCCCTTAATCAATGAATGGATGGAAGATCCTTTTTACCATGACTATAAGACCTCTCTTCAGGAAATAAGTCAGGGCAGATTTAAAGTCATTCCAAAGTACAATCTGATCCACCAATACGGCCCTGACCATGATAAAATCTTTCAGATACAGGTTTCCATTTCAAACATCATAACAGCTGCCGGTACGGGAAAAAGCAAGAAGGAAGCCGAGCAGGAAGCGGCAAAAAACGCCCTGGAAGAGCTGGAAAAGATTGACGATGAGAAATCGTAATTCTCGGTAAAAACTGTAAGGAATCAAGAATGGTTCAAAAGATCATACCCATATTTGTTGTTTATAAGGGCTGCCCTAACCGTTGCGTTTACTGCAACGAGAGAATCACCGCCGGAGATCACCCCGACAGGATTACGGAAGATCTGTTCAGGCAAATTGTCGATAAGCATTTAAAGAGTTTCAACAAGCCTGAATATATACAAATTGCCTTTTATGGAGGCAACTTCACCGGAATGGACAGAAATTACCAGACCGAACTCCTGGAATTTGCCGAATCTTATATACAGAAGGGTCTGATAAATTCAATCAGGATATCAACGAGACCCGATTATATTGACGAAGATCGCACAAAACTTTTAAAGAAATACCATGTTAAAACTGTAGAAATCGGTGCACAATCCATGGTCGATGAAGTTTTGAACCTTTCAAACAGGGGACACTCATCGAACGATGTGAGAAATGCCGTGGGCCTGTTAAAAAAAGAGGGCTTTGAAACGGGGATTCACCTTATGGCGGGGCTTCCGGGAGATACAGAAGAAGGATTCAAATATACGGTAGAAGAAAGCATAAAACTTCACCCTCACATGGTAAGGATTCATCCAACCATTGTCTTTCAGGGTACAGCTCTGGCGAAGTCTTATCAAACGGGCAAATATGATCCGATGAGCATGGCCGATGCGGTCAGGCTATGCAAACATGCCCTCGGAAAATTTGAAATGACAAACATTCGTGTTATAAGGATCGGCCTGCAGATGACAAGAGAAATGGAAACGGAAGGGAGTATTATTGCAGGCCCTCATCACCCGGCGTTCCGGTCACTCGTGGAAGGATCAATATTTCTCGATATGGCATCGGAACTTTTAAAATCGGCAAAGCCTCACAGGGAAGATGCCACGTTCTCGCTTAATCCAAAGGATGTTTCAGACTTTCGGGGCATGAGAAATCAAAACAT
>CAZKGS010000230.1:0-4120 GCA_964552105.1 uncultured Syntrophaceae bacterium | reverse complement strand
GGTAATTCACTTGAAAACAGGTTTTCTCTTTTCTTTCTGGGCTCGTACACCTTCCCGGGCCTGTTCACTCATGAAAACGGGAAAACCGACTTCTATTTCCTTTTTCATTGCCTCGTCAAGGGACAATTCCTTTATCTGTCGGGAGAGTTTCACCATACTCCTGACGGATAGTGGCCCGTTGCCTGCAATTCTTTCTGCCAGTGCCATCGCTTCGTCCATCAGATTTTCCTTTGGCACGACCCGGTTTAAGAATCCCCATTCATAAAGTGTGGAAGCGGGGAAATTGTTGCCCGTTAGGAGTATTTCCATTGCCCGCGTGCTGCCGATCTGCATGGGAAGGAAGACATTGGAACCGCCTATAGGCATTATGCCGAGAGTGGTTTCGCGCATCTGAAAAACTGCATCTTCGGATGCGACTCTGAGTTCACAACCCATGGACATTTCAAATCCACCGGTGAGGCAATAGCCGTTTATGGCAGCTATAACAGGCCTGTCCAGTTCCTTGTATTTAAGCATGGCCTTTCCAACTGCGTTGTCATCGGAAATCAGCCATTTTTCGCCTTCCGTTTCCGGCTTCCGGGCAGCTGTCAGAACCGGTATCGCCGTGTTGAGATCCATACCGGAACAGAACATATTAGGTAATGCCGAATAAAGGATGACAACCCTGATATTGTCGTCTTCCTGGCACTCTTCCCAGGTTTTGTATAATTCAAAGAGAATGTCAGGTCCCAGGGCGTTTAACGTTTCGGGTATGTTCAAACCCACCTTCGCGATGTGTCCGTCTTTTTCAAACTCTAATCCCATATTGGCCTCCATATTTTTTAAAGATTTTATGTTTCTTTTTCTGTTTAACCTTCTCGGGTTAAATAAAGTTTTTTCATTGATGTCAAGAATAAAGATCAATTATCTTTAGTGAAACATTTCAAAAAAGCCTTGACTTCAAGCAATCTATATAATATGTGCGAATTAGTTTTGTAGATATAACCCGTTGTGACACTCTGCAGATCAGCGGGAAGAAGTAGAAGTTGGATAGAGACATTTGAAGTGTAAAAGATGGCCGTCATACTCTTCTGAGTCTTGCTGGCTTTATCTTTCTGTCATAAGGTTGCAATCCGACTTTGAAAAAGATTAGGAAAGGAGGGTGCAAGTGATGGCAGAAGGTAAAGTAAAATGGTTTAATGAGAGGAAGGGCTTTGGATTCATCGAAAACGATGAAGGTGGTGATGTGTTTGTTCATTACAGTTCTATTACTGCTGAAGGCTTCAAGACCTTGTATGAGGGGCAGCGCGTGAGCTTCGAGATAGAGCAAGGCAATAAGGGCCCGTCAGCGGTGAATGTGAAACCCGTATAAGAACTATTTCTGAAAAAAAGAGGCACTCCCGGATAATATATACATGGGGTGCCTTTTTTTATTTTGGATTTCAAGCTTCGAGTATTATAATCTTTTTACAGCGATTTGCCTGACAATGAACTCCCCGGCTTTTTCACTGTGAGTTTCCTTATTGCTGGCCATTATCTCAAGCCGCGCGGACGGCATCAGGGAGACCATCCTCTCCATTTCCTTAACTCCATGCAAAAGGTCACTCTCGGCACCGATGATTAGCACCGGGGCTTTAATCTCAGGCAACTTATGCCACAAACTATAATCCTTTAAGGCCCATGCGCTGGCTTTCAATCTCCTTGGCTCTGCCGCATCGAGAGTCCCCTCGTATTTTTTCACCTGTTCCGGCTCTTTGTCTTTATCCAAACGAATTTCTCGCAAGTACCATTTCACAACTGGTTTAATTGCCGTATAGAAGGCGGGCGGCAAGAATCGGAGCGCCAGCAGAAACCAGAGGGGAAAACTGAATTCGCAATTTGGCGCTATCAAAAATGCATCAAATGACTGTCTCAAATCCCGACTCAGATAATCAAGAATAATGGTTGAACCCAGAGAGCTGCCTGCAAAACAAAAGGGTCGCTCCGGTGGAACTCTTTGCTGTAGTAACTCTTCGATATCCTTGCTCATGCGTCCGATAGAAAAGTCCACAGACGTACCCACAGGCAATTTGGCACTCTTTTTTTCTCTTGTTTCTATATACAGGGTTCGATAACGGGGAGTCAGTTGTTTTAGTACATCTTCCCATCCGCTGATTGATGAGATCCACCCGGCTATGAAGATAACAACCGGTTTCTCAGGCGTGTCACCTGCCGGTACGAAATCAATTGTCTTAAGGGCGACACCATCAGAAACTGTGATATAGTCTTCATTTACTGTGACACCCGCATCAATGTATGGTTTGTAAGGCATAAAAACACCTGTTACTCGATATTAATGTTGCGACGGATCAAAAATCCCGTAGTTGAACCCTGTAACTCAAACCCATCGCTCTTTAAGCAGCTTTGCGAGACCTTCTGTATCTCCTATATCGATCAGGTTTTTCAATTGGGAGAGGTTTTTCTCATAAATGTCGATAATTTTATTTATGTGTGGATTCAGTGTAATGATTTCCGCGTAAAGTTGGGGATTGTTGGTAAATATTTTTTCGATAATGGCGAGTTTCGTATCGAAAATGGGAGTGGAAAACTTCTTCAGTTCGGTAAGATCAACCCCTGTTTCTCTCAGAGCCAGTCCCATTGTGATCGTATTAAGGTGATTCAAACCCTGAATAATGGCCATCATCTCATCGTGATTTTCCGGTGTTGTTTCAAACACCCGGGCTCCCCTTTTCTTGAAGATATCTTTTGGCCAGTTTGACCATTTTTCTGTTCTTGCAGGGCAGAAAACAATATTTTGCCCCTCGATTGAATCGACATCGGGACCAAAAAGGGGGTGACACCCCATAACTTCCGAACAGGAGTATTCAAGCATGGCTTTGACCGGTTCTTCTTTCAGGGAAGTGAAATCCATCAGGAGGGATTCCTTTTTCATTTTAGGTCCCACTTGTTCAATGACTTGAGCGGTAACACCAATCGGTACGCTGACGATGACAACCTGACATTTTTGGGCCATCTCATCCATATCCATGCCTGTTTTTCTTCCCGACGCATGAACGGTATACCCTTCCTTTTCGAAGAAATCGGCAAACCATCTCCCGATTCCCCCGGTGCCGCCTACAATGCCTATTTCAACTTCGTTCATAATATTGTAATTCCTCTAATCGCAAGACGTTATTCAAATTCCGAATTTCGTTTTTAATCCACAGATTTTGCATATTACTCTGATTACTTGAAGAGCGAGGGGAAATCTGCAGGGTTTAATCCCGGTTTGTCCGGATAACTGCCTTGATATCTTTAGCATAACTGGAAACGATATTCACCAGGTTATTTTTGTCGCTGTTTTCATCGATCAGCCGGACAAAAGCACTTCCGATGACGATACCGTCGGTATAGGGTGCAAGTTCTTCGGCCTGCTCCCGTGTGGATATGCCGAAACCAACGACGACAGGCAATGTTGTTATGCTTCTTATCCTCTTCATTTCTCTTTTGATGTTGGAAACCTGTGGTCTTGCCGTACCTGTGATGCCGGTAATGGAGATGTAGTATAAAAATCCTCTGGCATTTTGTGAGATCTTTCGGATTCTGTCGTCGGTGCTTGTTGGTGCGATTAGAGAAATGAAATCGATTCCCGATCTGTCCGTGTATTTTCTCAGTTCGGAGGACTCTTCAGGTGGGAGGTCCACGACCAGGATTCCATCAACGCCGGATGCCTTTGCCCTTTTTGCGAATCTTTCATTCCCGTAATTCAGGATAGGATTGTAGTAACCAAAAAGAACTATTGGTATATTGCTGGATTCTCTTACAGTTTCTATCATATCAAGGATGTCTGAGAGGGTTGCCCCGTTTTCAAGGGCCCTCCGGGATGCTGCCTGAATGATGGGACCATCGGCCGTTGGATCGGAAAAGGGAACCCCGATTTCGAGGATATCCACACCCGCGGCATCCATTCCTAATATGATCTCCTTCGTTTTCTCCAGGTTCGGATCACCTGCCGTCAGATAAGCAACGAGCGCCTTCTCTTCTGTTTTCTTTAAATCTCTGAATTTTCTTTCAATCCGTCCCATGATTAATGAACCTCCATTATTTCGTCAATGATTCCCAGATCTTTGTCTCCCCTGCCCGACAGGTTGACAACGATTAT
>CAZKGS010000229.1:0-4152 GCA_964552105.1 uncultured Syntrophaceae bacterium | reverse complement strand
AGGATACTATCAAATTAAACAAGAATTGGTCACCCACTATCCGTAAGGGACATAGAGGCCCGCAAAAATGAATAACTCAATCTCCTATTATGCCGGGATCAATCCAAAACCGAAGAAAAAGGTTTTATGGACAGACGTTCTTACAGAAATAGGAAATGGGACATATAAGAAACTGATAGAGAAGGCGAGGGCTATAAAAGACCCTGACAAATACAGGGACTTCAAGACCACGCTCCCCTCTGTCACGTTCTCTGGTACGTTCAATGGCCGCAGGGCTGCTAATGCTGTGTTGACTACTACAGGTCTGATCATTGCGGATCTTGATCATCTACCGAATGTGGACGACCTTTTCAAATCTATAATCCAGGACGAAAAAATACTGTTTGCATTCCGGTCTCCAGGTGGCGAAGGCATAAAAGCAGGGATAAGGACAAACGGGATAAGGAACGATGAAGACCATAAGATATTTTACAATGCTGTTGAAAGATATTTCCGTGTTGTTTACGGCATAGATACAGACCCCTCTTGCAAAGACATATCACGGCTCACCTTCCTGTCCTATGACCCTGACATATGGATTAACCCTACCCCTCTTAATTTCAAGGTCAAGGCATGGGCTGACGCTTCTCCGTTAGATAACGATACGCCAGACAACGGGATAACCGGAAAAGAAAAATATGCGGCCAAGGTGCTGGAATCGGCATGTGCAGCTATTAGGGATAGCGTTCAAGGAAATCAACACGCTGTGAGATTGGCTAAGTCTCGGCTGGTAGGTGGTTACCTGCAATACATGGATGAAGGATATGCACTATCAGAGTTGGAAAATGCAGTAAGGGCGAGTGGAGCCAAGCGGATTGACCGTGCTATGAAAACTGTCCGAGAGGGGATGGCTAATGGAAAACTATCTCCAATTTATTTGGAAAACACGACAAATGCGACAGATGTGACAGATGTGACAGATGTGACAGATGTGACAGATGTGACAGATGTGACAGAACACGACAGAACACGACAGAACACGACACCACACGACAGACACGACAGTCAAAATCGACGGTTTGAAGGGAATCTAACTTCAGAAATTGAGGCATTTGTTAAGAATAATCAAGGGGTTTTCTCTGTTTCTGACATTGATAGAGAGTTTGGGCTTGTTCATAGATTTGATAAACAGAATCGCTCCCGTGCGCTACAACAGCTAGTAAGAAAAAATAAATTAATAAAGGATCGGCGCGCGGCTGGAAAATACCATATAATTCAAGACGTTGTGGAATGGATAGACATTGAGGATGTCAATACCAACTATTTTGATATGGATCTCCCTCTTCACTTAACAGATATGGTAAACATTCCACCTAAATGCATATGCGTTATCGCAGGAACATCGAATTCAGGAAAGACAGCATTAATGATGGATATACTAAAGCGGAATATTCATAAACAGTATAAAAAAGTATATTTAATGTCTGAAATGGGACCTTCTGAATATGCAGGACGTGTTAAGAAGAAAACTGATAATATAAAGGAATGGAAGGATAATATTAAGTCTGCTTCAGTGACAAGCGGGTTCGATGGGGTAATAGCAAACAACAATAAAAACGGTATGACAGTAATTGATTTCCTGGAAGAGATTGAGGGTGAGTATTTCAAAATCACATCGGATATCCGGTCAATCTATGACGCACTTGGTGACGGTATCGCGTGGGTAGCATTACAGAAGCACAGCAAGTCTAATGTAGGAAGGGGCGGCGAAGGAACAACTGAAAAGGCCCGGCTATATCTAACTATGGATGTATTGCTACATCAGCCTAATCATACCATTGTAGCGGTGAAAATAATAAAAGCTAAGGACTATCCAGGCGAGAACCCTAACGGGAAAGAGATCCACGTTAAAATTATTGGTGGGCATAGGATAGAACCTATCGAAGAGTTTGATGGCTGGCAATACTGCAACGAGAAGCAACGGGCGGTCTGGGTTAAGAGATATGAGCACATGGTAGACCGAGGAATTAATGCACCGGCACAAGGGGATAAAGAAATCGTTGTGTCTGTTTATCTGGATGAGGGATACGGGTATGTCAACAGAGGTACACTTCACAAATGGCAAGAGGCATTCCAGAATATTGATGTACTGGAAGAATTAGAGAAAATTTCACATGCATCTAATAACTATAAAAAAATGATGAATAAAAAAGATTGGTTTTTCAGAGTTTCTCAAACTTTAGAGAATATAAATAAGAAAATGGGTAGTGCAATGAATGAAGTACCCTTTTAAACTTTTAACAGAATCTCAAGGAGGATCAACAATGGCAGGCTTAAATAAAGTTCACCTTATCGGCAGATTAGGACACGATCCTGATGCTAAATATACGCAATCAGGGGTAGCCGTGACAAACATCAACCTGGCGACCTCGGAAACCTGGAAGGACAAGAACACGGGCGAGAAGAAGGAATCCACAGAATGGCATAAAATTGTTTTTTATCGGGGACTTGCCGAAATAGTTGGAAAGTATTGTCACAAAGGGTCACAGATCTATGTGGAAGGTAAAATACAGTATAGATCGTATGATGATAAAGAGGGCAACAAGCGGTATATAACTGAAATTATTGCAAATACCATGCAAATGTTGGATTCAAAAGGAGGTGGGGACGACAGACGTGACCAGGGCCAAGGTGATCAAAGTCAAAATAATAAAGTCAATGATTATGACGATTCTATCCCTTTTTGATATGCAGATACCAAAGCCTGAAAAACGATATGAAAACACTGAGTACCTTGACCATATCCGTATGCAGCCATGCCTCGCTTGTGGCTCGGTCCCATCGTTTGTGCACCATGTCCGGTGGGCCGACCCATGCGGGTGGGGTACTAAAACATCAGACACGTTCACCATTCCCTTATGTCGGATATGCCATGATCATATTCACAACGATCAGCAATCAATAGAGCGTGAGGATATATTAACTAAAATGGTTGAAAGTTTAAGCGAGTTCATAAAATTAAAGTTCCCGATGTCGGGAAAGGGGGAGAAATGATGGGTTCACATGAAGGAAATGAAACAAAAGAACTTATGCTTATTAATCAGGAAAAACTCGATGTGACCGTTTTGTTCACTGAGTCTGATAGCCTTGATAGGGTTCTTAAAGATATAAAAAATAGAGTTACATCAATCGTGCTGGATACATCAACAGCTAAAGGCCGGAAAGAAATCGCTTCTTTAGCATATAAAGTGTCTCAATCTAAAACATGGTTGGATAAATGCAGAAAAACTCTTGTGGAGGAATGGAAAGAGAAAGCTAAAAAGGTAGATTCAAGCGGGAAAAAGGCCAGAGATTTCCTGGACAAACTGAGGGACGAAGTAAGACTCCCATTGACAGAATGGGAAGAAGCAGAAGAAGAGCGAAAAAGAAAAGAGATTGAAGCGATCCAGTATGCGGCAGATTGGAAAGAGGCAATAAAGGAAGATGAGGTTTTCACACTTCGGAAGCAACTTGCAATAATTGAAGAAGAGCGAATAGCAAAAGAAAGAGTGGAAAGGGAAGAAGAAGAACGAAAGCAAAGAGAGGCCGAACGGGAAGAAAGAGAAAAGAAGATAGCTGAAGAAGCCAAAATGAGAGCGGAGAAAGAAGCAGAACGAAGGATCGAGGCCGCGCGAATAGCTGCTGCTGAAAAGATAGCAATTGAGAGATTGAGGGCAGAACAGGAAGCGCAGAGAGCAGAGTTGAAAAGATTGTCAGATATAAAAGAATTGGAAAGAAAAGCTGAAGCTGAAAAACAGACGATCATCCAGGCACAAAAGGAAAAAGAGCAAAAAGAGGCTGAGCGTATCCGGGATGAAGAAAAAAGACAGGTCAACAAAGAACATCAACGTGTAATTAATGCAAGCGCAAAGGCCAGTCTTGTGTCTATAGGCGTAAGCGATAGCTTGGCAGAATCTATCATAAAGGCGATTGCGTTAGGTGAAATCAAGGGCGTTAGGATGGTTTACTAAAAGATCCGGTTGCGCTGAAGTGGAAGAAACGGCCCGATTGGGAAGAGGCCAAAATAATAGGGAACGTGTTGTTTTCTATGGCAGAATCGGTAAATTTCTGGCTATCGGATTACATCAATATGTTATATTGCTAAACGAAATTCGAGGTAAAATGAAACTGATA
>CAZKGS010000228.1:0-4165 GCA_964552105.1 uncultured Syntrophaceae bacterium | reverse complement strand
AAATTTTTCGCCTTCCTTGAACTTGAACAAAATTGAACATTCTGCAAAGGTCTCAGGATATACCTTGGTTCAACTTGAAACCTGAAACTTTAAACTCGAGACTTGTTGATATGTTTAAATTTTCTAGAAGAAATGATGTACAATACCTGGAATGTACAGCCCTTGGCAAATATGATTTTATAACCCATGCCTTTTGCACCAGATGGGGAGGAATCAGTAAAGGAAGATTTGCAAATCTTAATTTTAGTGTCCGCGAAGGAGACAAGGGAAAAAATGTTCTGGAGAACTGGAATATCCTCTCTCATGCTTTTAAAATACCGGCAGATCATTTTTTTACGGTGAATCAAGTCCACAAAGATGGCATTCTTGTTATTGATAATTCCCATGAGGCCTGGCGTGAAAAACAGGGTCTTGATTACGATGGTATTATCACGACCATGCCGGGCCTTGCCATAGGAGTCAAGACAGCGGATTGCGTACCCATCTTCCTGGTAGACAAGATAAAACGTGTGACAGGCATTGTCCATGCCGGATGGAGGGGGATTTCTTTGAACATTGTCGCCAGAGCTATTGATATTTTTATGAAAAATTTTAACTCGGATTTGGAAGATATCATGGCAGTTACAGGTCCTTCCATAGGCCCCTGTTGTTATGAGGTAGATAAAATGGTTTGGGAAGTTATGCCGGAGGATGCAGTACGAGACCTATGTCTTCTAAAATCCGACAAAAAAGGAAAATGGATGATGAATCTTCCGAAAGCCAACCAACTACAGATATTACATGCCGGCATTCCTGCTAAAAACATAGCAACGGCTCCTGTATGCACGTCCTGTTATAAAGATACCTTCTTTTCACACAGAGGAGAAGGGGGCCAAACGGGCAGGCAGTTAAGCTTCATTATGTTAAACCCGGATTTTGCAGCATATGATCTTAACAAAAAATAATTGCACAACTTGTCTGATGACAAACCCTGAAAATTATCTTGACATAGTTTCTTGTTTGATATAGTAAATAATCTTCTTATGAGGTTATTTTGCAAAACCCTTCCTTGTTGAAGTGTTTCTATAGTTCTAAACAAACCACCGATTGAATGTATCCAATGATTTTTTCTAAGCAGTTGATCATTCCTGATCTGGAAATCAGCGTGGTCACATAACATGTCAAGTAATCCTTTTAAAAAGGTAACATTTTAAATTGTGCTGGGAGGAGTATTTAAAAGGGAGAGCACCATGAATATTTCAGACGTCAAAAAACAATCTATCAGTGAACTTACTGCACTAGCAAAAGAATTAAATGTACCGGATCCAAGCGGGATGAAAAGACAGGATCTGATTTTTGCCATTCTTAGAGCCCAGTCTGAAACGGATGGTGTAATCAAGGAAGAAGGTGTTCTGGAAACGCTACCTGATGGCTTTGGGTTTCTGAGATCCGTTGGTTTTAATTATCTTCCCGGTCCGGATGATATATATGTGTCTCCCTCTCAGATAAGAAGGTTTAATCTAAGGACAGGAGATACTGTTTCAGGAGAGGTAAGACCCCCAAAAAACGGGGAAAAATATTTTGCCCTTTTAAAGGTTGGTTCCGTCAACTTTGAAACTCCTGAAGCAGCAAGGGACAAAATACTGTTTGACAACCTCACCCCCCTTTATCCTGAAGAAAAACTAATGCTGGAATCGGATACTGAAAATTATTCGACAAGGGTTATGGATCTCTTTTCACCCATAGGAAAAGGCCAGAGGGGATTAATCGTATCACCACCCAGGGCGGGTAAAACGGTTCTGCTTAGAGACATAGCAAACAGTATTACAACCAATCATAAGGATGTTACCCTCATGGTTCTGTTGATTGATGAGCGCCCCGAGGAAGTGACGGACATGGAAAGAAGTGTAAAGGGAGAGGTCATTTCTTCTACCTTCGATGAAACGGCGCAGAGACATATTCAGGTTTCAGAAATGGTACTTGAGAAAGCAAAGCGGCTCGTAGAACACAACCAGGATGTCGTAATTCTTCTTGATAGTATTACCAGGCTTGCCAGGGCATATAACACTGTCGTTCCTCCCAGCGGGAAAGTCCTTTCCGGTGGTGTTGATTCCAATGCACTTCACAAGCCAAAAAGATTTTTCGGTGCGGCAAGAAACATCGAACACGGAGGCAGCCTCACCATTATTGCAACAGCCCTTATTGAGACGGGCAGCAGAATGGATGAGGTTATCTTTGAAGAGTTTAAAGGAACGGGAAATATGGAACTCCACCTTGATCGCAGGATTGCTGACAGAAGAGTATTCCCCGCTTTTGATCTTATCCGCTCGGGCACAAGAAAAGAAGAACTGTTAACACCAAAGGAAAATTTAAACAGGATATGGATATTAAGAAGACTTCTCCAGGAAATGAATCCTGTGGATGCCATGGAGTTTATAATTGATAAAATCAGAAAAACTGAAAAGAACGGGGAGTTTCTTGATTCGATGAATCAGTAATATAAAAGGAGCCAGGGATCGATTTTTTATATATATTCTGAATTGTCTTCATTATTTTCTTGAAATTAGATTTAAAATAAATATAATAGTTTGTTTTGTTGTGCAAGATTTCGAAGGTCAATTTTTTAATGCTGTAAGGAGGATTATAAAAAAGATATGAAAAAGGATATTCACCCGGAATACTCAGACGCTACAATAACCTGTGTATGCGGTAATGTTATTAACACCAGAAGCACAAAAAAAGAAATTAAAGTGGAAATATGTTCCAATTGTCACCCATTCATCACGGGAAAACAAAAGATACTTGATACTGCCGGCAGAATTGAAAGTTTCAGGAGAAAATATTCAGGTTTAGAAAAAAAGCAGGAAAAGAAGTAAACTCGTCATTTGAATTAATATCACAAAGATTGTCTATGCCTGCGATAACGGTTCCCCGTAAAGCAATAAGTGCCGTAATTCTATTAATATGGTCTCTTTTGTAGCCTGCACCTTCCTCTGCAACAATCAATTCTTATTCAGAAAAGGAATGGTATGTTTAGGAAACTCAAAGGCATTGAAAAAAGATATAACGAATTGGAAGGAATGCTAAGCGATCCTGAGATCGTAAAAAACCGCCTGGAGTTTCAGAAATGTGCCAAAGAACATGCCGAGCTGTCCGATATAGTGGAAACCTTCGGGGAATATGAAAAAATAAGCTTACAACTCGAAGACAACCAGGAACTTCTTCGCGAGAGTGACGAAGAGTTAAAGGAACTGATAAAGGAAGAAATCCCCCAACTTCGACAAAAGCTTGAAGAACTTGAAAATAAGCTGAAAATTCTATTACTTCCAAAAGATCCCAATGATGAAAGAAGTGTTTTCCTGGAAATCAGAGCCGGTACAGGCGGGGAAGAAGCTGGCCTTTTTGCTGCAGATCTTTTTCGCATGTATGCAAGGTATGCGGAGGTGTGTGGTTGGAAAATAGAGGTTGTCAGTTCCAG
Organism: uncultured Syntrophaceae bacterium; assembly: GCA_964552105.1. Classification (GTDB taxonomy): domain Bacteria; phylum Desulfobacterota; class Syntrophia; order Syntrophales; family UBA6807; genus CAZGAK01. The sequence goes on along the minus strand of CAZKGS010000228.1, from coordinate 708 downwards.
TCCTTCGGGCGGCACGGGAGGATTCAAAGAGGTAATAATCCTTATAGAGGGAAAGGGCGCATACAGTAAATTAAAGTACGAGAGCGGTGTCCACCGTGTACAAAGAGTCCCCGTTACGGAAACCCAGGGAAGGATACATACCTCTGCTGTGACCGTGGCAGTTCTTCCTGAAGCGGAAGAAGTTGAAGTTTTCATAGATCCAAACGACGTGAGAATAGATGTTTATCGTTCAACCGGCCATGGAGGTCAGAGTGTTAACACGACAGACTCTGCCGTCAGGATTACTCATATTTCCACAGGATTGGTTGTAACATGTCAGGATGAAAAATCGCAGCATAAAAACCGGGCAAAGGCTATGAAGGTGCTCAGAGCAAGACTTTTCGACAAAATGCAAGAAGAACAGAATGCGAAAATTTCAGAGGCAAGAAAAAACCAGGTAGGGAGTGGCGACAGAAGTGAAAGGATAAGGACATACAATTTTTCCCAGGGAAGAGTGACTGATCATCGGATTGGACTTACTCTTTATAATTTGGAAAATATTCTTGCCGGAGAAATACAGCTCATCATTGATGCCCTTATAACACACTATCAAACCGAATCTTTAAAAGCCGCCTCTTTCTAAACCCCCTTCCCTTTTTTCATTTTGTATCAGAGAATCTTTGTCCTCGACAACTGCGTTTTTTGCGTAGATGCTGGCGGAAAATAAAT
>CAZKGS010000227.1:1926-4188 GCA_964552105.1 uncultured Syntrophaceae bacterium | reverse complement strand
AATCCTCTGGTTTCGGGCAAGGATGGCAGAAAGTCTCTGGATCTGGCCCTCCGCATTATTGATGAAATGAACACAGGTCAGGGGATTATTTCATGATACAGATGGTTGATTTACAGAGGCAGTACAGACTTCTTAAACCGGAAATTGATGCAGCTATTCAGGAGGTCCTTGATAGTGCCCATTTCATACTGGGACAGAATGTTTCTCAACTCGAAGAGGAGATTGCCTCTTATCATGGGGGTTCCCATGCTGTCGGTGTAGCTAACGGAACGGACGCGCTCCTTCTTGCACTGAGGGGATGTGGCATAGGAGAGGGTGATGAAGTGATCACCACACCTTTTACTTTTATTGCTACGGCAGAAGTGATTGCCCTGCTGAATGCCGTTCCTGTTTTCGTCGACATTGTCCCGGAAACATTCAATATAGACCCGGCGAAAATAGAAGAAAAAATTACGGACAAAACAAAGGCCATTATTCCTGTCCATCTCTTCGGCCACCCTGCTGACATGGATCCCATAGTCGCTCTCAGCAAGAAATACAGTCTCAAGATCATTGAGGATTGCGCCCAGGCATTCGGCGCCGAATACAAGGGAAAAAAGGTCGGAACATTTGGAGATTGCGGCTGCTTCAGCTTCTTTCCCAGTAAAAACCTTGCCTGCTATGGTGATGGAGGAATGGTCATCAGCACCGATGAAGATATTTCCAGGTCCATTAGAATGCTTCGTAACCACGGGAGCAACATAAAATATTACCACGAAATTCTTGGTTATAACAGCAGGCTTGACGAGATCCAGGCGGCTATTGTCCGCGTAAAACTGAAAAGAATAGATGAATTAAACAAGTTGCGAAGAAAAAATGCGGACATATACAGGATGAACATAAAAAGAGACGACGTGATTCTTCCCATTGAAAATCCCGACTCCAGGCACGTCTATCATCAATTTACAATCAGGTCTGAAAACAGAGATTCCATTGCAAAACACCTGCAGGACAACAATATATCATCAGCTATTTATTATCCGGTACCTCTGCACAAACAGGCTGTTTTTGCCCATCTTAATGCGCCGGATGATTTAAAGGTGAGCGAGAAGTGTGCCGAAGAAGTCCTTTCCCTCCCCATGTTTCCCGAACTGACAGAAAGGGAGATACATCAAATCTGTGATGTGATTAACCATGCATCTTGAACAGGAAATCCCAAATTCCAGGTTTAAAAAGGTAATGATCGTAGCCGGAGAAGCATCGGGGGATCTTCACGGATCCAACCTGGTGAAGGCCATGCATCATATAGACCCACAGATACATTTCTATGGAATCGGAGGGGAAAGGCTGAAGAAAGCGGGAGTTGAAATCGTTGCAAATTCGTCCGACATGGCCGTTGTGGGACTGACGGAAGTTTTATCCAAACTGGGATTTATTCTCAAAGCCCGGCGAAAACTGAAAAAATATTTACAGGAAGAGCATCCTGATCTGTTAATCCTCATCGATTATCCTGACTTTAATCTACCTCTGGCCAAAGAAGCCCAAAAAAACGGCGTTAAGGTTTTCTACTACATCAGCCCCCAGGTCTGGGCATGGAGAAAGAGGAGGATATACAGCATAGCCAAACTTGTAGACAGGATGGCAGTTATCCTTCCCTTCGAGGCCTCAATCTATGACAAAGTTAAGCTGGATGTAAGTTTCGTGGGGCATCCTCTCCTGGATGCAGTAAAGAAAAAATATACGCGCGAAAATGCGCTGAAAAAATTTGACCTGAAAGATGAAATAACGACTGTCGGCATTCTCCCCGGAAGCAGGGATGGCGAGGTCATGAAACTTTTGCCTGAAATGCTGAAAGCGGCAGAAATTTTAGAACACAGATTGTCATCCGTTCAGTTTGTTTTACCCCTGGCCGACACACTAAGTCACGATTTCGTGGCGGGCATAGTGCGTCAATATTCCGCAAATGTTAAAATTATCAAAGATAATGTGTATGATGTCATAGGATTATCGGATATTGCCATGGTCGCTTCGGGAACTGCTACCCTGGAAACGGCTCTTCTTGAAACTCCTATGATAATTGTTTATAAAGTTTCACCAGTTTCCTATCTTATGGGCAAGGTCTTTATTGATGTAGACCACATAGGTATGGTTAACATAATAGCCGGGAAGACCATTGTCCCCGAATTTATACAAAACGATGCAAACTCTGAAGCCATGGCAAACGAAATATTTGATATCCTCACTAATAAGCCGAGAATGGATCAGACAAAACAGGACCTGGCA
>CAZKGS010000227.1:0-1826 GCA_964552105.1 uncultured Syntrophaceae bacterium | reverse complement strand
TATGAATGTATTCAAACGTCTTTTAAAACTGTCAAAACCGCATATTCCAAAGTTTCTCCTTGCCATGCTGTGCATGCTTGCAGTGGGTGCAACGACTTCTGCCCTTGCTTTCCTTGTTAAACCCGCTCTGGATGAAATATTTCTAAATAAAAATGCCGACATGTTGAAATACATACCCATAGCAATAGTCTTAATATATCTTATAAAAGGGTCTTGCAGCTATGGGCAGACTGTCCTGATGAACTTTATCGGGCAGCGAGTGGTAACGGATCTTAGAAACGACCTTTATAATCACATTCAAAGGCAATCCCTCTCTTTTTTCACGAAAAATCCGACAGGGATACTCATGTCACGCATTACAAACGATGTAAACCTTATCCAGGGGGCGGTTTCAGAAGCTGTAACAAGCATCTTCAAAGATTCCTTCACACTGATCGGTCTTATATTTGTGATCTTCTACCGTGACTGGCAGCTGGCAATGATAGCCACAGTTGTCTTTCCCCTGACGATTTATCCCATAGCCAGATTCGGCAAGAAGATGAGAAAGGTAGCCACAGGCACCCAGGTTACAATGGGAAGCCTTACCAGTCTTCTTCAGGAAACCATATCGGGCACCAGGATAGTAAAGGCATTCGGAATGGAAGATTATGAAGGCAAAAGATTTGCGAAAGAGAATGAAGATCTTTTCAAACTGTTTATGAAGGCCGTATCAATAAGGGCCATCTCCAGCCCCTTCATGGAATTTCTGGGCGGCCTCGGTATCGCGGTAATTATATTTTATGGGGGCTACCAGGTGATACAAGGGGTCTCAACTCCGGGTACTTTTTTCTCTTTTCTTACCGCCCTTATTTTGCTCTACGAACCGGTAAAAAGACTCACAAATGTGAATAACACAATCCAGCAGGGAATAGCAGCGGCCATTCGGGTCTTCGGCGTTATGGACATTACACCGGAAATAAAAAACAGGGAACATGCCATAGAGTTGCCGCAGATTTCAGACAAGATTGAAATCAGAAATGTTACCTTCAGATATGATGATGAGCCGGTCTTAAAAAATATCAACCTCAACATAAAATCCGGTGAAGTAGTGGCCTTTGTCGGAATGAGCGGAGGGGGTAAGACCACCCTTGTTAATCTGATACCGAGATTTTATGATGTGACGGAAGGAGAAATCCTGATTGACGGTCACGATATCCGGGATGTTACCATAGAATCACTCCGGGAGCAGACAGGAATCGTTACACAGCAGACGATACTGTTCAATGATACTGTGAGAAACAATATCGCTTACGGGGACATTAAAAGGAGTGATCAGGATATAATAGATGCGGCAAAGGCGGCTAATGCATACCACTTCATTAAAAACCTGCCGGAAGGGTTCGAGACGGTCATCGGGGAACAGGGGGCAAGACTCTCGGGGGGGGAAAGACAGCGGATTTCCATAGCACGAGCGCTTCTCAAAGATGCCCCCATACTTATTCTTGATGAAGCCACCTCATCCCTCGACACGGAAGCCGAAATAGAGGTTCAGGAAGCCCTTGAGAATCTTATGAAGGGAAGAACAACCCTGGTTATCGCTCACCGACTTTCAACTATTAATAGTGCGGACAGGATAATAGTTTTAGTTAACGGAAAAATCGTTGAAGAAGGAACTCACGATTCTCTCCTTATGAAAAAGGGGGAGTACTTCAAATTATATAATATGCAGTTTAAGGACAACAATAATACGGCAAAGCCGCAAGGACTGAGCAATGGGCAATGAGGACGGAAAACGGGAAAGGATTAGAGGATTAATTCCTTTAGCCTTTAGCCTTTAGCCCTTAGCC
>CAZKGS010000226.1:0-4211 GCA_964552105.1 uncultured Syntrophaceae bacterium | reverse complement strand
GAAGTGAAGGTTTATTCTTGATGTATTCGTAAAAAGTCAGTTTTCTACCCTTTTTGTCATTCCCGCGAAAGCGGGAATCCAGTAAATTCAATCTGTTATAGCCTCCCGCTTTCGCGGGAGTGACGGACAAAAAGACTTTTTACGAGACTGCCCTTTTTCATTGTTTAAAGTATTCCATCCAGGGGCGTGTTACATTCGGGACAGCGGGATTCCCGTAAAGTATTCCTGTTTATAAAAAACCCATACCTGTCAATGAGAAGCGCTCCGCAGTTGTAACACATCGTTTTTTCACCAATATCTCCCGGAACGTTACCGCTGTATACGTACTTAAGTCCCGTTTCTTTGCCTATTTCAGCTGCCCTGTGTATCGTTTCTACCGGGGTTAATGGTAGATTTGCCATCTTATACTGGGGATGAAAGCGGCTGATATGCCAGGGAGTTTCAGCTCCAAGTGAAAGAATGAATTCGGCAATCTGCCTCAATTCTTCTTCGGTATCATTTAAGGTGGGTATAACGAGGGTCGTTATCTCCACCCAGATGTTCAGTTCTTTCATCTTCCTTATACTATCGAGAACCGGCTGAAGTCTTGCCCCGCACCACGTTTTGTAAAAGTCATCGCTGAAGGATTTCAGGTCCACATTGGCTGCATCAAGGTAGGGTGATATTTTCTCAAGAGCATCTACAGTCATAAAACCGTTGGTGATAAAGACATTTTTAATCTTTTTTGTGTGGGCGATACGGCAGATATCGTAGGCGTACTCGAAAAATACGGTTGGTTCAGTGTATGTATAGGCGATGGTCATCGATTTTGTTCGGACAGCTTTTTCGACGATCTCCTCCGGAGTAACCTTTCTTCCTATTATCTCCCCCGTCTCCCGCGGCGCCTGAGAAATATCATTGTTTTGACAGAAGGTACATGAAAAGTTGCACCCGACGGTGGCGATAGAAAGGGATTTCGATCCGGGGTAGACATGAAAGAGAGGTTTTTTCTCGATAGGGTCAACATTTTCAGCTATGACCATTCCATAGACCAGTGTGTAGAGAACACCCTCTCTGTTTTCGCGTACCCCGCATATGCCCCGTCCTGTCGGAGGAATCTTACACCTGTGTCCGCAGAGAAAGCACCTTACAGCGTCACCCTCCAGCTTCTTATAGAGCATAGCTTCCCTTGTCATCTTTTGATCTCCCTGACAGCTCCTTGGACTTTACGTTTTCCCTCTGTTCCTCCGACCTTAATATGACTTTTTACTATATCCTGTATAGTCCTGTGGGTAAATACCACGGGAAATGACAGACCGATAAAAGCACCGAAAGGATTATTCATAACTGGAATAATCTCCTCAAGACCGGTTGCAAATGAATACCAGCCGAAGGGAAGAAAGATGACACTTCCCCACCTGATATTGACACCGGGGAGTACAGCTCTGACTATTTGGATCAATTCCCCTACACCGAAAAAGCGGGCGCTGTTGAATATGGATTGTCTGAAAATCCCTTTCACCCTGCGCTGCATACCGATTATGGCGTATTTATTCAAAACTCCGATAAAAATTCTGCCCCGGCATACCCTGATCGCTTCATCTATTGCTTTTTGGGGATTATCTGTAAATTCAAGAGAGGTAATCATAGTGACGATATCAAATTCGTTGTCTGAAAAGGGTAGATCTTCTGCTTTTCCTACATGGAAATCTGCTCTCTGTCCCAGCTTTTTTTTTGCAATGTCCAGCATAGAGGGAGATGATTCGAGACCGGTTACATTACACCCTTTTCTTCTAAAAAAGCGAAGATGATTTCCTGTTCCGCATCCCACATCGAGAAGCCTCTCGCCCTCCTTTGGCGCTATAAGATGTAAGATTAGATCCTTTTCTCTTCTGTCTATGTAACTTCCAACAGGTGTCAGAAACCAGTCATCGTATGATCGGGCTGTTTCCTCATCAAAGATCATCAAATTTCCTCAAATAGTTATAAAAGATGTTTTACCAAGCGAGTGTAATTCTCAGTTAGCCTAATAGGAACGTTAGCCTCCTATTGAACGCATGTCTCTTACACATTTTTTGAAATGTACCTTATCGGAGATGGCGATATTGTGTCTCATTGGTTTTTTGGCAATAATCGTTTTTATCAAATCTTCCAGTTCTAAATCGCTGCACCCGGCGCGCAACGGCCCTTTTAGATCGATTTCTTCATCGGAGAGCAGGCATGCCCGAAGATGACCGTCAGAGGTAAGGCGGAGTCTGTTGCATGATTCACAAAAATGGTGACTAATAGCACTTATAAAGCCGATTTCTCCCTTTCCGCCCTGTATCTTGTAAATGTTAGCAGGGCCGTCCGTTTTATTTCTCAGGCCGGATACTGGTTCAAGTATATGATATTTCCCTATTTTTTCCATCACGAAATCGTTAGACACATATTTGTCATTATTATGAGTACCCACCTCACCGACGGGCATCAATTCAATAAATCGCACCTGATAAGGTTTTTCTGTTGCAATTTTTGCAAAATCCAGAACTTCGTCTTCGTTCACGCCCTTTATTACCACAACGTTAATCTTGATTGGTAAGAATCCAGTCTTTTCCGCCTTGTCAATACCCCCGAGGACTGCTTTCAGGTTTCCTCCTCTGGTAATGCTTGCATATTTTTCCGGATTAAGGGAATCGAGGCTGATATTTATTCGCCGTATACCCGCATTGAAAAGCCCCTCAGCAAAGTTCTCAAGCAGTATGCCATTCGTTGTCAATGTAATATCTTTCAGCCCGTCTATTTGTTTAAGGGATGCAAGGAAATCTACAACTCCCTTTCTTACCAGCGGTTCTCCACCGGTCACCCTGACCTTTTCAATTCCTGTCTGCACGGCAATGTTAATCACTCTTAATATCTCTTCATATTTGAGTATATCATTGTGACCTATCACAGAAACCCCTTCCTTGGGCATGCAGTAGACACAGCGAAGATTACATCTGTCGGTAATTGAAATCCTTAAATAGTTGATATTTCTATTATTCTTGTCGATCATGAGCTTCTCCTTAGAAAGGTAAAGTACCTTTTAACACATTTAAGGACGCATCGCAAGGATAGCGTGCACTGTGTGAACAGATGTGCTGCCACTATGAAGGATCTTGATACTGAAGATTTTTAAAAGGTGTCAAGGCATTAATCTTTCCTCAAGTGAGAGTTTCATTCTCGACGGTCGAGCTTTAATCTCATATCGCAATAATTTCAAAAAAACCCTGTGGCTGCTTTTTGAGCTTTTGTAAAGAGGGATTAATTGATCAGTACACTGATGGTTAAATCAAGAGCTATTTCCCAAACGATCTTCTCGTTCTAAATGAATATACACTAATGTAAAAATAAGCGCGTGACGATCTCCGTTTCATCGTAGTGCCGTAACAGGTTCAACGAGGGTTTAAATTTTTTTGATGGGGGGTTATTTTTAGATTGAATCGATAATGATTTCATCTGGTTCCAATGAACAGTTATGAAAAAAATGACGTAGCGAGCGTACTTTACGAGGAAAGTTGTGGGGATTCATTTTATAACTTGCAATTTGTTTAAAATGTATTAGAGTAAACTAAGTGTGTTAGATATTGCTAATTGAGATTAAAGGAGGTAATTTAGGTTATGAATAAACATGTAGTTAAAAGAAGTTTAATTTTCATTTTTGCTGTGGTTTTGTTTTTTTCTCTTTCTGCCTTATCCTTTGCAGATATGACCGCGAAGGATTTTGTGAAAGAGGCAAAGAAGACTGTAAAAGAGATTTCAGTTGCTGATGTCAAGGCTGCAATAGATTCCGGTAAAGCAGTAGTCATTTTGGATGTCAGAACGGCTAAGGAGTTTAAAAGTGGGCATCTTCCAAAAGCAATCAATATACCCAGAGGACTTTTGGAATTCAAAGTTGCCAAAAAAATTCCCAATAAGGCAACCTATATTATTTGTTATTGCAAGTCAGGGGGACGATCATGTCTTAGTACCTGTTCATTAGGTAAAATGGGATATAAAAATGCGGTCAGTATAGCTGGAGGTTGGAAGGCCTGGCTAAAGGCTGGTTATCCTGTGGAGTAAATTAACAATTATATCATAGCTTAACTAAAAGGGGGAATAGCTTTCAGCTATTCCCCCTTTTTTAGTCCGTTTTCTTTTAGCCATCAGTTGTTAATGCTCTTCTTTTTCCGCGTACCCGGTAATCATGGAAATAAAATCAGCAAAGACAGTAT
>CAZKGS010000225.1:2066-4230 GCA_964552105.1 uncultured Syntrophaceae bacterium | reverse complement strand
AAAAATTCTCAGTAAACCCCCTTAAAACACTCAGGTTCTGGACAAATGAAAAACTGAGGAGTCCACACGCGGCCAACCATAAAGCAACCCAGGACAGGAGACCCAGGTTCTGTGTCAGCCGCCGCCACTTGAGAAATTCCAGAATCGGTGTAAACAAATTCCTGTCACCCGGCAGAATACGGCCAAAAAAATCATGGAGGAAAAATCCTTTATTTTTTAACATTTACACGTCCCTTTTTTCTTTCGGCAAAATATCCTGAAATAACGGAACAAGCGGGGCACCCTCCTGATGCCCGCTGCTAAAAAATATCCCTCGTAAGAGAGGAGTTTCCTGGTACGTGCTCTCCTTAAAAGCACCTCCCATAAAAGCTTCAAGACCGGGCACTAATCTGTCAAACTCATTCGGAAAAATAAGTACACCCGGACTGACGTTTTCGTTTGAATTGACCAGTTCGAGGCGAATATCCTTTAATCGATCAGAAACGACACGCATCGTTTCCTCAAGGAACTCATGACAATTGTTAGTTAATCTCTCATTTAGATGACCCATGGCCTGATTCAATATCCCCTCCGGCAAAAGGGAATTAAAATCAGTCATGCCCCAGACAAGGTCGACCTTGCTTACCATAAGATAGACAGGAAACCTTGCGCCGAGAATCCGCATCAGAGCGTCAATACGTTTCCTTATGCCCTGTCCTTCTTCCACCAACATGCCATCAGCTCCCATGATTTTGTCAGCGCTAACAACGACAATGAGACCATTGATTGGTTCTTTTTTACGATACCTGGCGAGCAAAGTCAGAAATTTCTCCCACTCTTCTTTATCGGCTCCTTCATCGACAGGAATGGTATATCGACCGGCTGTATCAAGAATGATTGCTTCTTCAAAAAACCACCAGTCACAATTCTTTGTTGATGATATGCCCGGCGTACTGGCAATTTCCGTAAGGGGGGATGTAAGTCTCGAACTCTTAATCGCTGTCGTTTTCCCTGCGCCGGATTCTCCGATAACGAGATACCACGGCAGAACGTAAAGCGGATTGCCCTTCTTTTTAAGATATGATCCCCTCAACAGGCCAATGGATTCCTGCCAGCGTTCCTGCAGGTCTTTCAACTGCTGCCGCTCATGGATCGGCGCTCCTTTGATTGCTGAATCATCCTGTTCAATGATCTGTTTAACAAAACGTTTTTCGCGGCGTCTGAAGAAATATTTTTTAAGAAACAAAAATCCCATCCATAGTCCAAATATCCCGACAAGGATGACAAGTCCAACCCACCAGGGCCAATGTTGTCGCAAGACAAACCAGAAAGTTAAACCAGCAAGAAGGCCGATAACGAATAGATATAAAAAAATCTTTAAAATCGCGGGTAAAATATTTTTCATCGTATTCTGCATACCTTTATGCCGGAATCAGCGTTTGAGCACAGCGGAACTTCGAAAACAAATCAAAATCCCTTTCCAAAAAAATCGGCAATAAATCTTCGCAATACATCCTGGTATAAGAAAAACAGGACTCCGAACAAAACAGGCGGCCAGATTAAAAATGTGATTGTAAATAGAGAAAAAGGACTTCCGAACTTTTGCCCGGCACCATCATCTGTTACAGTTTTATAAGCTCCCGGGAAAAGATTAATTTCACCTCGTGAGGACTGGGCCAGCAAACTTTCATCCATTATATACTGCATATTTGATGCTTTGATACTCGCTAACAGCGTTTCATCTTCTTTTTTGAAATAGCGTCCCTGAAAGCCTGACGCCAAACAATAGGCATATACCTCGCGTACCTCCCGTGCCTCGGGATTAAGCTCGCCCAGGCGATCAAAGAATTCTTCGCCCGCATTGGTAGATTTATGGTAACTCCGTTGCAACTGTTCATGGATCCAGGTGGATTTTCCTTCCCACGAGGAACACAGAACCGATTCATCCACCCATGCACAAACGGCGAATCGAGCCGAGTCCCATTCTTCCGCAGACCATTTTCCCTCATTTATCCACTGCTCAGCCCGATCGAAAAGTACGGTATAATCATTTTTTACCTGTTCAAAGCCAGGTTGTTTTTCACCTGCCGTTTGTAAAAAATAAGAGGTATACGTAATAATTTCGATAAAACAGTCTATTAAACGCATTTGACTTCCTTCTGAAAGAAGTTTCAGGTTTCAGGTT
>CAZKGS010000225.1:0-1966 GCA_964552105.1 uncultured Syntrophaceae bacterium | reverse complement strand
AAACCTACGTACCTCGAAGGATGACGATTTCCGCCATGACATCCTCAGGTGCCGTATCCCAGTACAACGAAATATTCCGGGAACGCTGCACCTCCACCCACTGCGAACTGTAATGATCAATCTTGAAATAAAAAGAGTTCTGCCGTCTCGGCAAACCGGGAGGCGGAACGTGACTTTCCTCCAGTTTAATTCCGTGAAGAGCTCTGGAAATCAGAGTTCCTATATGTTCCGAACTACTCAATTTGGCTATTGTCTTAATGTTTTCAAGCACCTTCTCAGGCTCGACATTTGTTCGGATAACAAGATAGAAAGCATTCCGACTGTCAAAGGCATTGGTCGGAATCTCTCCTGCAAAATAATCCCCGTCGCGTTTCAGACGAATAATGTGTTCCGGACCAATGATAATTCTGTTGAGCAGATTTCCCACCAGATTATAAGCTGCCGAAAAACAGGCCCACAGATTCTGGTGATCGTAATGTGGCAGTACAATTGTTCCGTCAAGTAACTCCCCCGTTGCGCTGAGCTCCTCTGAGAATGTACTTAGCTCACCAATAAGCTGTCTGAGGACACCATATAAGGCCCATGGATGAATATTCGGCGTTTCTGTCAGATGGAAAAGTACCGGCACGAATCTGTTCAAAGAACGCAGCGCCAGAAGATAGATCATATAACCGGACTCAAAATCAGTCGATTGAATTTCTCTGGGGCTTTTAAATTCTTCAAGCTGGCGGCAGCGTGAAGTTACCTGGTCGCGAATATCCCTTATTATCTTAATCAATTCATCCGAACCGGACACAAATACTGTCGGTGGGATAAAACTGCGGGAGAGTTTTATTTCCTTACCATCGCGTTCGAGTTGGGCCAGAGGTATGAGATGATAATTATTCAGTCCTTCCAGTTCATTCTCCCAGAAAATCTTTAAGACATGATCCATTCTTTTCAACTGAGCAGCAGGTCCGCCTCTATGCATGTCAATCATTTCCTCAGGATTTTCTGTTGTAACGAACCGGGAGTTTATCCCTGACAAATCATCTAACCGGGGAAGTACCGTAACGTTTTGTGATTCCTGGGTAAACTTGCGTAATCCCAAAAAGACTGTAAATGGCTTTTCTGCTTCCACCCATGCTTCGTCAAAAGATCGGGGCTGAACAACACAGTTGCCCGGGAAAACAGTGCCCGTACCGTCCTGAAATAAAAATTTCCCTTTTAACAGCTCAAAGGAGCGATTTTCCAGGGCAGACTCATTAACTTCCATGTTGATGACTCCCCAGAAATAGGGGTGTTGATACTCCAGTACAGAAGAAAGCAAAGACTGAAAATATAAATCCAGATATTGAAAATGCTGGGGTTGCAAAAACAGACCCTGATGCCAGAAAAGAGGTTTTTGGGAAATCATTATTTACCCCCACTATGGTGAATTTTATTTGAACCTAAAGAAAGATCAATGAAAAGATTACCCGGAATCGGTTTCTTTAAAACTAACCACTCTCTTTCAGTGGTAACGGGAACTTCATAAAGACAAGAAACCATATCGGGGCTGAGATTATAATATCCCGCAACAATTCCTACCCACTTAGCTTTTTCCGCTCTGTCCAGAGAGAGGCTTTTATTATCACCCGGCTGAACAATAACACGCATAAAACTAACTACACCTTGATCAAAACGTGAACACCGGAGAAGTTTATTTAATCCATCTTCACTTCTGGATAATTCATTGAAAACATTGGGGTCACTCATCTGATAAAGACACATCAGAATGGTATGGGGCTGTCCGTCATACAGATTTAGATTTTTATCGGCCCGATAAGAAATCTTTATTGCTTTTTGACCAAATCCCCAGACAAGGGAGGGGTCATCAGCGGGATCAGTCTTCTTGCTGGTGGCACAGGAACTAAGGAATGACAAAAAAAACAACAATGAAAATAAAAATATAAATGGTGACTTTACCCTGCCCACTATAACCCCC
>CAZKGS010000224.1:2977-4241 GCA_964552105.1 uncultured Syntrophaceae bacterium | reverse complement strand
TTACCCGATACATACGCCCCCCGTATCCACCGTTGATACCAGTTGTTGCCGGATACGGATATAGGTGGTTGCGAATCGCACTGTATCTGATCAACTACAATATTGTGCTTTGCGGTACAGGTGTACATGCTGACGTTTGAATCTTCTGCCGCAGATGAATTCACAAGAAGGGAATAATAGCTGTTGGTGTCCTGATCTTGTCTGAAAACCTCATCGTCGGTGGGAATATTTCCCCCATAATACTGTTCGGGCGTAGTGGACCCGGAAAGATAATTCTGATTTCCCTGGGAAGCGGTTCCCGCCTCGGATGTCTTTTGACCGTAGTAATAAATTGCGTTATCGGAAGTTCTTACAGAAGTTATGGTAAGGTGCGGATCGTTATTCTGAACACTTGCCACGGCTGCCCCGCCCATATCCTTCAAAACAATAGCCAGATTGTTCCAGACAAGATTACTGCCGCAACTGCTGTTGATACAATAGCAACCCGCAAGACTCTTTATCGACTCTACCTCAGTCAAGGCAACCTTGCCGTTATTATCGGTGGCCCAGGTAAAATAATGACAATTGCCCCATGTACCCGGAGTGCAGCTTATGACTCCATTGGCGCACACTCCTGAAACGGGAGATGAAAGGGTATAAACATAATCAGGCTCGCCGTCATAATTGAGATCCTGCCTGACTGTAACTACGGAAAGGTCTCCCGTTCCCGCCGCGGGCTGGACGAACAATACGAAAAACGCATCGGAAGAAGGAGCGGACATTTGTGCTGTAAACTCCCCCTTTTGATCCTCCGGCCCATAGGTTTTCATTTTGGTATCAGAAGATGTTATGGGAACTGCCATCCTCTGATTTATCGCATCACCCGAATTTATTTCGGACAAGATACTGTTTCCCGCTTCATTGCCTGCACCGTTTCCCTGGCTGTATTCATCGGCATCCAGATATACTGGTACTGCCAGAAATAAACAGTAAATTGCTGTAATAATTGAAATCGTAACTTTGGAATATTTCACTGTTCTGAACTCCGAATTGTAGTATTTGCCGGATCTCTCCTGACAACTTTTAAAGGATCCATGTTCGTGTTTTTCTCAAAGTCGTGAAGATACCATTGTCCAGGGCTTATTCCTCCCTGCATCAGTCTGATGGATCTATACACCCTGTCCTTCAGCTCATTCATTGATATTGTTCCTACGCTAATGGGCATATAGGCTCCTGTATCCCTGGAAACGATTATGATTTCCGGCACCTTCTCAACATTAAAGCG
>CAZKGS010000224.1:0-2877 GCA_964552105.1 uncultured Syntrophaceae bacterium | reverse complement strand
CTGTCAATACATGCCCCCATTACAAATAATTTATCTGTGGGAATAACACCGTTGTAGCTGAACGTTTTAACGGGAGCCCCATCTTTTGAATGTGTTCTTGCTGTTCCGATATCCTTTCCGTTACAGAAAAAATGGCGATGATTAACTTTTAAATGTTCGCCTTCAATGCACACAATCTTCTTGACAACGGTACACGGCTGGCAGTTCGGCACCATCTTTGTATAAAGGGGGAAAAGCACATACTCATCATTCTTTAGATGATCTACGATCTCTCCGCGTATGAAGAATACCCGATATCCAACAGAATCGGTCGGAGAAAACGCCAGCCTTCCCGGAATTGAAATGCCGGCATAGACTAATGTGCAAAACGCAATTAGAAAGCACGCCAGGTATTTCGGGTTTTTCAGTTTACTCAGGCCGGATTGTTTCGACATTGCCAATCACAATAGCTTTTGGAAGTATCACCATGTTGTCGGGCTGCGACTTGAGAAACACCCCCAGTTTAGCTATCCTTTTATCACGTTCTTCTTTGTCTATTTTTTTCTCGATTAATTGCTGTCTGAGTGAATTGATATACTTTGCCGAGTCGAACGCAATAATTCTGGAAGCGAAGTGTGTGTGGTAATAATACAAAGATCCAACTGACACGGTTGCGCTGATCAAAACAACGGCAAATAATGATATACACCTGTTAATTGTAATATCCCCCTTTAAGCTTTTTCAGAACCTTCTTGAGACCCCGGCTCCTGTCTTTCATATTGACCTTCTCAAGCGCATGTTCAATGGAAACATCGCCGTAAATGATGTACTCATCCTCAACCTTTGTATTCGTTGTAAGCCCTTCACTGCTACCCGGATCTTTTACATCGATTCCCTTTGCGTACACGATTGCCGGAACAGAAGTAATGTCATATCTCCTGAACAAAAGCGGGTCGATGTAAACTGCTGCATTGAAAGCCTCGCATCTCTGATCAAATTCACACACTCTATCTTTAGTAATAATATCGTGGATAAATTTAAGTGTGGGTTTCATATATTTCACACCGTCTACAAATCCTCTCATGACCATGATTATACCCGGATCGCCTATTGTATCCACATCTTGAGCATAATTACGCAATGTCGAGATGGGAACGGAAGACGATATAAAGATGTAAATCCTTTCACCGGGCGATAGCAGGTTATTCCCTGTATCTTTGACAGGGGTGTAGTCCTTATATGCGTCATGGGAATCCGTGAATATTTCTTCCTTGATCCGTTCCTGCTCATTATTTATCCTCTCCTGATATTCAGGGGAGTAAACCATCCTTGCTGCCTCTTTTGCGGCCTCCTTCGCCCTGGTGTTATTATCGGTGTCGGGAAGCTTGATGGATTTTTGATATTTCTTTACCGTATTCTCTAATAAATGAAGATTATCCATTACGTTTCCCTGCTCGCATAAAGCACAGGAGGGCATTGCAAAAAGTAAAAAACCCAGCATTGCAAGAACCTTAAAACGCACAGCACACCCTCTTTCTGAAAACTATGAACAAAAAGTTGTCTCCGGCTCCTGTCGGCGGATTTTTAGCTATTCCCCAGATAAGTGAGGACTGGCCGATTGGCGGACAAAGAAGACCCCTGACAGGCTTTGCTATCTGAAGGCGGTAATTCCACTTGGTCCATATAAAACTTGGAACGGCTCCGCAGATCCATATTCCTGGGTCCCACAAGAGGCCCTCTCTTCCCAGTTTATAAATCATTCGGGCGGCTATTCCATGGTTTACCTGAACATAGTTGGCGCTGTTGATATGACCGGTAAGGGGGTATGCGCTGCCGGACGAACCCATGCACCAGAAGAGAAAAGGTATGGGGTATAGCACATTGGAAGCCACGGAATCGGCGACACAGGCAAGCTGGGCAATGGGATTGGCAAAAAGAAGAGCTTCGGGCTGAATAATAAAAGCCAGAAGGTCGTCGTTCCACAGAGGATCAACCTCTGTTATATATGCAAGGTCGAATCCGGCATGTTCAACACAGACGAAATCAACAAAAAGCTCCATCATTGCATAGACGGGGAATATTGCATAGTGAGCCTGTTGAAAAGAGTTTGCTTCTTCTTTTCTCTGGGTGGTATCACCGGCCCCCATAATACTGTTAGTAGGGAAACCCGTGCCCAGGGCGGGGAAACAATAGGGATCCTTTACCGTTTCAATATATCTTGCAGGTTCCCAAAAGCTAACGGGAATTCCGATTCTCACAAACACAGGCGGCGGAGCAGGACATATACATGTTGGGGCATTTGCCATATCCGGCGGGCTTGGGAACCCGGCCACGCTTTCCTTGCCCGCTATTTTTAGCGGAAACATACAATACCAGCACACATCCGTTACGGGATTGAGAGGAACGCCTGCACAGACAGCAAAGCTTTTCACAGGAATGGCTATACCTAATATTATGATTAGGGCGAGGCTATTTATCATCAGTTTTTTTCTTAATCCCAAATTCACATACCTCCATGTAATTGCCTTTTTGACGTATAACAGACGGCACAGCCTTAAGCTTGAATCTATTGATGATACGATCATCCGCAAAGTACACAGGTCTTTTAAACTTCTTCATAAGATCATAATAAGACCCATCGGAAATCATAAAGGTCGTTTTATAATCGTTTGCATAATCCGATTTCAAAAACCAATTAACCTGTTCTTCATCGGTTCCATCTATAACCACTATGGTATTGGGAAATTGAACATGCTCCAGGGGATTGAAAGTGTAGCCCTTCGGATACAGAATGCCGCCTTTCCCGTTCGGTATGTCAATATCAAGTGTATAGGTCATATCAACGAGGGAGGTCTTATCCTCTAAAGCCCTTGGCAGTTTTGACAGGTTGCGGGGTTT
>CAZKGS010000223.1:0-4312 GCA_964552105.1 uncultured Syntrophaceae bacterium | reverse complement strand
AGTAGATCTAATGCCTTGTACGACTTCATCAGGTAGTTGATCTTATGCTTGTAAAAGGAAGTGACATACCCAGGGGAAATATCCGCAATATTTTACTGATACAGCTCGGTGACATTGGTGACGTGGTGTGGGCTACGCCGACCTTCCAGGCTGTAAAGAAGGCATATCCAGGTGCGAATATTTCCGTTCTTTTAAGGGGAGGTTTCGGATCGCTTTTAGAGGCGGATCCTTCCGTGCATAAAGTCTTTGAAGTAAAGAGATACAAAGGAAATCTTATAAAGAAAATGAAGGAACAAATCAGGTTCCTCAGAATTTTACGTCAGGAGCATTTCGATCTGGTTTTTGACCTTCGTTCAGATGATAGAGGAGCATTTATGTCATTCTTTTCAGGCGCTCCTGTAAGGGCTGCCAATATTTATCATTCTATTCCGTGGCGCAACTGGTTCTTTACACATCTTGCCGATCCACCAGTTTCCGAAGAAAGAATTTATGGCGCTGCCGAACAGTCCCTCCGGGTTGTGAGAGAATTTGGCATAGACACAAAAGACACCATTCCGAAACTCCTGGTTTCTGAAAAAGTCAAAGAGAGAGTAAGGCAACTCCTGGATCATGAGGGCGTAACGGCTGTGAGCCGCTGGGTTACCCTGAATGCTTTTTCCAGATGGCGGTATAAGGAATGGGATTATGAAAAGTGGGTGCGGATCGTTGACTGGTTATGGGAAAAATATGGAATTTCAACGGTTATTGTCGGAGCTCCGGAAGAAAGGGAAGAATCAATTAATATTGTCAATAAATGTAGTGGACGAATTTATAACCTCACCGGCAGGACCACCCTGGATGAACTGGCCGGAGTACTCAGCCTGAGCGGCCTGCATATAGGAGTAGACAGCGCGGCTCCTCACATTGCTGCTGCTGTCGGAACGCCTACAATCACTATTTACGGCCCTTCCGACTGGAGGGATTGGGCGCCCCTGGGAGAAATGCATAGCGTTGTAACTCCGGATTGTGATTGTGCACCATGTTACCAGAAGGGGTGTGATGGTAGCGGCGTAAGTAAATGTCTTGAAGAATTAACGGTTGATAAGGTGAAAAGGGCTATTCAAGAATTCTTGGGGCACAACAGCAAAATACATGTTAGATCAATTCCATAAGCGTAAATATCTTCTCAAATCTCATTTCCCACGTATGTTCAGAAACTGCCCGGCGATGCCCTGCTTTTCTGATAGTTTCCGCTTCATCAGGATGGTCTAAAAGATATTGTATCTTTTTAACAAGTTCATCAAAGGTTCTATAGGTTAGAATTTCTTTTTCGATTTCGAAGACTCTTTCAAGCTCAGGGGAATACTCCGTCAGATAAAGCCCACCGCTCATAGAGATCTCAAAATCCCTGCCCTTGAGGCAGAAAGTGTCATGGTGCCCCGCCACCTCGCCAAAACCGAGATTAATTTTGCTTTTCGAATACATACGAACCATATCGTCCGTTGATAAAGGGCCGTTTGGCCAGCCATATCCAAAGGCTTCCACATGAATGCCATGATTCTTCAGCGCCTGAATAATGGCTGGTCGGTTTCCATAACATTGCCCGACGAAAGATACGTCAATAGACTTTTCAACATCGTATGGCTTATGAATTTCAGGGTTTGCGCCTTCGGGAAGATAGATAGGCTGAGCTCCTTCAACACAGTACTTTTCCAGAGCGTCTTCCGTGCTGGTCCAGCAAAGGTCAAAGTAGCGGCAGATGTCCCGCATGCCTGTTGCTTGGCCATTCTTAATTTTGCCGATGAATGATTCTTTGTCGTTTAAGGCAAGATTGATCATTGGTACGTCAAATGAACTCGATTTCCGCATCGCTTCCGGAGATATAAGTTCACCTGACAGATAGGTAAAGATGACATCAGTTGAATCATTTTGAATCCACTGCTTTACTTGACTGACAAGGTCTTTATTCATTTTTGCCTTTGTGGATCTGTGCCAGTCTTTTCTTTGATGATTGAAATTTTCAAACCAGTCGTAATGACGAACCTGACCGAACTTTTCGAGTGAAGGCCTCAGAGATTCATTCTCCCAGTTATAATGATGGTAAATTGCTATAATGTTTAAATTACCTTTCCCCTTGGGTTTCAGATTGGGAAACTTGCGTTTCATGGTCTTCTGAATAGCCTCATCATCAGGCAGGGAAAGGTGACGTGATTCGAACATTGCATTGTAATGATTCAGTTCACGGTTAAGTCTTTTTTTGCTTTTCCAAGCTCGGAATTGTTTTCTATACTTTTTAAGAGGATCGTTCATTTTAATCTATTGTTTCTTTGTGGATAGTGTACAATCTGGGCCCATTCGATTTATCTTCCCTTCCGTTCATCATATTCAATACATGTCCCGCATCAATAGCTGGTATAGAAAATCTTTTGGCCACATCGATACAGACTAAAATAGAGCCAACCCCAGCACCTACAAGACAGAGATCTACATCGGAAGGTACTTGACTCAAAAAATTTTCTTTCATAGATTCCCAGCGCGTTGCTACATAGGAATCGGGAATTTCAGTAAACACGATATCCGGATAACTTGAAAATTGGGCAAACCATTGTCTACATGCATCCATATTACATTCAGAATTGACAATGCAGATCTTTTTCCCGTTTACAAGATTACCAAAATCAGTCGACGTAAGATATGCATAAACTATGTAAAAGGGGATATAGTTTTTATTCGTTAATTCAATATTATGATTAAACAAAAATTCAATAAATTTTAAAGCGGAGTCATCTCCCTTTGATTTACGAAAAAAAGAAAATACTCCTTTCTTTTCCTGGCGGATATTTCCGGGATAAATCAAAGAGGCAAACTTGCCCGACTTAGCCAGAATTTTCAGTGCTTCAATATGCAATGGCATCGCTTTTTTTATGGCTTCCACAGATTCTGCCTGTTGGTAAAGACCATTGCAGTGCAGGCTATTTTGATAGAAGGCATATTCACCATCGGCAAAACGAACGATAGGCATTGCTTCATGGTCCGATATCCTCCGCTTGATCTCATTGTGCAATAATTTAAAATAATCATCACCTGAGGCAACATCCCGATGAAACAGACAGGTTTCCTGCTCAATCATTTCGGGTACATTGATTTTGAGGATTGGCGTATTATCTATTCCATTTAAGGTAAGATTTTCGAATCGAAATGTCTGGCTAGAAATCAAATCATTAAAATAATCTGCTTTTTTCATAGAATTCTCCAAATATTAAGGTATATTTTTTTGTGCGACAACAGCAAAACTCGTACCAGAATAATATTTAGCTATTAATCTGGCAAATAAGCTGATTACAGGAATCCGTTTAAGTCTCTCTTTGATATACTCTGAGTGATAATCTTTTGTTCTGATGATTCTAAATCCATGCATTGCCAACATGGAATCTAATGTCTGTGGCGTAAAGTGATAAAGGTGATAAGGCAATTGCCATCCCTGCCATTCAGACCATGTTTTTTGTGCATCTGTTCCTTCGTAATTAGGAACATCAATAACCAAAAGACCATCAGTCTTTAACCAGCCCCTTATTTTCTTCAGATAATCTCTCGGATTTGTAGTATGTTCTAAAAAGTGCCACATAGTAATCACATCAATAGAGTCATTTTCAAAATCGATTTTTTCAATTGAACCTATCTTGACAGGGATTTTCAGCTCATTAATCACGTAGGAAGCTGCATCATCAGAAATATCCACACCTTCAACATCGTATCCGAATATTCTACACGCATGAAGAAAATATCCCCTGCCGCATCCAATATCTATAACTCGACCAGTCTTTTTATATTTTCGAAAAAATTTGACTCTGTGATCCTCTTGTGAAATACGCCGCTTCATTTCAGGGGAGTCTACTTTTAGCCCATGGTCATATTGACTATTAAAATAGCTGTTCTGGTACAGCTGGCCCAATTCTCTTTGGTCAGGTCGAGGATCGAGAAAACCTAGTCCGCAATCAACGCATTTGTAAATAGTCCAATCTCCCTGCTGAATTAAAATGGTTCGATTTGAACTATTGCACAGGATGCATTTTGAGGGGGCATGTTCCATCTTTTTTCTTACTGTTGTTCTGATGAATGATATTTCTTTACAGTATGATGAATTACCTGGTATTTACCAAGTTTTTCTCTCGCTATTGTTTTGTCTTTTGCTAAGGGGATAAAAAGCTTTAGTGTTATTATTCTCCACCAAGCTTTTATAATATTAGCCATGCTGATCCTCTTAATAGTTTTTGGAAGATAATGTTTTCTATAAAAAATATATTCAGCATGTATTTTCTTTTTCCATACTTCT
>CAZKGS010000222.1:0-4323 GCA_964552105.1 uncultured Syntrophaceae bacterium | reverse complement strand
TATATTGGATATTTCGAGGATTAAAATTTGAGCCTGACGCAGAAATTGGACAAAAGGGAACGTTATGCAAAGGTCTCATCCCCTCAGTGCTTCACAGACAGAGGCCATATCTTCCGGCATGGGTGATGAAAATTCCATGTAACGATCTATAACAGGATGGCAGAAGCCTATCTGGCTTGCATGGAGGGCCTGTCTCTTAATCATTTTTAACGCATTTCGTGGCGCATCATTTTTTATTGTACTGATTCTTTTTTTTGAATTTCCGTAAACGGCATCTCCAACTACAGGATATCCCAGCGTGTTCAGGTGCACCCTGATTTGGTGAGTTCTGCCCGTCTCGATCTCAACATCGAGGAGAGTGGCGAAGCCATATTGTTCAATAACTTTCCATCGCGTTATCGACATTCTTCCCCTCTTGCTTTTTGTAGACATCTTTTTTCGATCTGTCGGATGTCGACCTATGGGCAGTTCTATGATTCCCCTTTCTTCCTTTACATTGCCATGGACGATCACCTTGTAAATTTTTTTTACAAGGTGCTTTTTAAACTGTTTTGCCAACCCTACATGCGCCGGGTCCGATTTTGCTATAATTATGAGACCGGAAGTGTGCTTGTCCAGACGGTGGACTATGCCGGGTCGCAGGAATCCTCCCACACCGGAGAGGTCTTTACAATGAAATAAAAGGGCGTTTACAAGAGTACCACTATAGTTACCTGCAGCAGGATGAACAACTATACCGGAAGACTTATCTAATACGATGATCGATTCATCCTCATAAACAACGTTAAGAGGGATATTCTCCGGCATTACATCATAGGCTTTTGGTTTCTCCTTATTCAGAACAATAGAGTCCCCTTTTTTTAAACGGTAACCAGGCTTTACCCTTAACCCGTTCACCAGTACGTTAACGTCATTAATGATCCTCTTAATCTGCGATCGGGACAGGGGGATATCTTTTTGGGAAAGTAAAATATCAAGCCTCAACCCACTTTCACTTTCGCTAACGGTGAATTCGATTTTTTCTTCTTCCTGATGTATCATGATAATATTGTTTTCTATTTTTGCAGTTTGGCAAGCTGACAATTGTGAAAATCCGAATATCGTTCGACGGCTCGACTGAGCTCGCCGAAGTCTGAGCGCTCACGTCGAAGTCGAAATCCGAAACAATATCTAAATTATAATGTTCAAACTTCGAAACAAAAGAGGCATGGTACCAGTAGTTTTTGTTTTGATTATTCATATTTCGGTAATTTGAATTTGTTTCGAGTTTCGAGATTCGAATTTCGGATTTAAGTGTATCTGTCTCATGGATTAACGATAAGGTTTCTATTATGCAACACCGGGATCTATATCTTTCAACCCACTCTCTATCAAGACAAACTCTGTTTCATCTATTGTTCGTAAGTCAAAAAGAACTTCCTCCTCAGAAACTCGGGCAATAACGGGTATTTCAAGATATCTCAACTTTTCCCCCAGCCTGCTTGCCGATAGACGAGGGGAATCAATGGCAACAAGAATCGTAGGAATCTCCTGTGTCGGCAGGGAACCTCCTCCCGCCATTGAATATCCTTTTTTCAACGAGAAAGAGAATCCTTCCAAAGATGATTTTTTCAATATTCTCAATAATTTTCTTGCCCTTTTTTCGACGGTAACCACAGATTCTGTTAATGATCGAAGTCCCTTTATACTGGAAACCGCTTCTTCCATGTTCAGATAATGTTTCATTGTTGCTTCGAGGGTGGCGAGGGTTAATTTGTCGATTCTCAGGGCACGGTTGAGTGGATTCTTTTTGACTTTTTCCAGTATGTCTTTTCTTCCCAGAACAATTCCTGCCTGGGGACCACCGAGGAGCTTATCGCCACTGAAAGTGACCACATCAGTCCCCGCCTTCAATGCGTCCTGAACGGTGGGTTCTTTTTCGAAACCATACTTGTCGAGTTCAACAAAACAGCCGCTTCCCAGATCATTCATCACGGGAATACCTGCATGTTTTCCCAGCTCTGCCAGTGCGGAAAGTTCCACCTCTTCGGTAAAACCCGCGATCCTGAAATTGCTCGTGTGGACCTTTAAAATAAGTCCCGTATTTTCTCCTACTGCCTTTTCGTAATCGGGGAAATGAGTCCGGTTGGTGGTTCCTACTTCCCTTAGGATGGCCCCGCTCTTTTCCATAACCTCGGGAATACGAAATTCCCCGCCGATTTCAATTAATTCACCTCGTGAAACGATAGCCTCTTTTCCCTCCGACAAGGTATTCAGGACGAGCAACACGGCAGCTGCGTTGTTATTTACAACCATTGCATCCTCAGCACCGGTGAGGGCACAGAGGATTTCCCGGACATGGTCATACCGCAATCCCCGTTTTCCTTCTGACAAATCGAATTCCAGATTTGAATAACCTCGACTGATTTCAACAACTTTTTCCAAGGCTTCCTCACAGAGGGGCGCTCTGCCGAGATTGGTATGTAAAATGATTCCTGTTGCATTTACCACGCGACGAAGGCTGTAGGCACGCAACCCTTCGATTTTCTCCTTTACTTCATTGGCAGCTTTCTCAGCAGTCGGAATAAAGGCGCTATGTTCGCCTTTTTTCGGCGCTGTTAATATAGTTTCCCTCATTTTCCCTACAACTGCCCGACAGGTTTTTACGACAAAATCTCTTGGCGCTTTATCAAAAACATTCTCTTTTTCCAAAATTAATAAAATCTCATCAATTTTGGGGAGCGTTTTTAACATTTTCTTGATTTTATCATCCATATCATCTTCCTCTGTCCTATGAAGAATTGAGAGCTTTGAAAAACAAAAATATAATCACGAAAGTCCGAAAATTACAAAAACACGAAAAAATTAAAGCGTTCGTGACAGGTTTTTACAAAGCATTTGGGTTGCGACTTTGCTTCCTCAGGCAGAAATCCCTGAAGTTATTGACGGCGGTGAAAAACTCCCGCATCATAATTACCCAGTAATACCGTCCTCGACTCGTGAGATGAAAATCGCCGTGGCGATAACGCAGACCACCTGCCATCATAGAAGCAGCAATGTCTCTCCAGAGATACGGGAGCACATTCCTGCCGTATTTTTTCTGCAGGGGAGCAACCTTCAGTTTCAGGCCAAAGAGTTTCATCAGGAAATCATAGCGAATTTGATCTGTCAGTGAAAAATCACGTGAAGCCATAAGGGGGATTTCTCCCCTGTTTATTTTATCAATGTATTGTCTTATATCAAATGTGTTTGCATAACACCTTCCGCTTATATATCCTATGGAACCGCTGCCAAGACCGGCATATTCATCATAATCGACGATATACTCGTCAATCATAGCATCTTTTCTGGAAAAGCACCATGCAGACGAAAAACGGTAATCCCGTGACAGACGTCTTGAAATTAACCGGTAAAATTCCTTTTCCTTTCCATAATCAACCCTTCCCATGGTTCTTTCTACAGCCCTTCGCGTCGAGTCGGAAACCATAAGGGGATAATAGGTAACCTGATCAACCCCTGTTCCGACGAGAATATCCAGATCTCTGTTTATGCTGTCGATAGTCTGGACAGGAAAGTTAAAGATCATGTCCGCATTCAGGGTATCAAAGTGCCCCAGGGTATTGATCAGCCTTTCAGATATAATTTTACCGCTTCCATAGCTGTTATACCGGCCCATCGCCTTGAGAAGGTCATCATCAAAACTCTGTATTCCAACGGAGAGCCGATTTATGCCAATCCTTTTTAAGATTTTAATATTCCGTTCCGTAAGGTGATTGGGGTTGGTTTCAATAGAGATTTCCCTGATTTTAAAGCATTCCCTGGCAAGTGAAAGGGTCTCTTCCAACTCGTCAATCAGAACGGTTGGAGTGCCTCCACCGACATAGATTCCGCTGAAATTGTAACCTTTTTTTCTGTAAAGAGTTATTTCCTTTCTCAGGGCGTTAAAGTATTGCCGGCAAAGGGACTCTTCGAAAAGGACACGGTTGAATGAACAATAGGTGCAAAGACTCTCGCAGAACGGAATGTGGATATAAAGGAGTCGGGCATCATTCATATTGCCGTGGGGAAGAATCGGTTTTTCCCTTTCATCAAACTGCAAGGCCCTGGAAAACCCAAGTTTGGCAACCTTCGTTATCAATTCACCGATCAAGATTTTATACCTCCCTCATGAGGTAATCCGCATTTACCCGTGACTTTCTTATTTTCCTTAATGAAGATTTTTGATTCCATAGTAGACCGAAAATTGAACAAGTTATACTAATAATTAATAGAGGATAATCCATTAGCAGATATCTTTAAAACGATCAAGGATTCTTATATTTTTCAATATCTTGCAAAAATAGT
>CAZKGS010000221.1:0-4339 GCA_964552105.1 uncultured Syntrophaceae bacterium | reverse complement strand
TGGAAGAAGGTTACAAACTGGATTATTTTTACTATTATGATAGACTTTTAGATGGATGTCCCTGTCTGTACGCCAGAAAAGAAAATGAAGTGCCTATAGAAACATACAGTCAATACGAAGGTTGGCTGAAAGACAATTACCTGAAAGGGCACATAATACCTGACGACACACTTGAAAGTTGTTTTGAACTTGTTGTATTTAATAAGCTGTCGGGCCAATTTTATCTTTACTGGCACGCAAATTATAATGATATTAAAATAATAATAACAAATGAAGATGTTGAAAACATAATAGCAGAAGCAGAGGATCTTGACACTCCGTTTTCCCCAACACAAATTGAAAGAGCCAGGGCGTTGGATCCAATTCCACGAGTTGTTGTGCACGATAGGAAACACAAACCCTTGAATGTAGATGTTACTTGCTGTACATTTACAAAATGGGGAGGATTCTATCAATTAACTCACTCTTTTATGGGATTCGACTGCAGGTTTCATGATATTCTTAACGAAAGTTTCGCTAAAGCAAAAGTAAGTTACCATTGTGGATTTAGGTATTAACCCAACTTTCGTACCCCATTTTCACACTTTTATGCGAGCGGGTGAAGACGGAGATTGCCTCGGTCAGTAAACGATTAGCTCGAATAACAGAAAGAAGAGTACACTCATGAGTGATGAGCCCAAACCGAATAAGGGTGAGTTAATTCCCTCGATAAATCGCAGTTTGGCGAGAAAAAAGTCAGGCTTGCCAAACGGGCTTGAGCTTATACATGAGTTAAAAAAACCACAAGTCCGGGTACTAATAGGCAATTTTGAGGAGAGTATGAACGATATATTCTCTGAAGTCATCAAAGAAGTAATTAAGAACAAATATGATCTGAAGGTTAGGTTATCATTTTATGGCGAGGAGATACTGGAACTTGCCGAAAACGGTGCGATTGATATTTTTATTTTAATTATGAATAATATTTGGTTTTCTGGTGTTGATTCTGTTGAAAATCGTCTGGTAAATTCCTTGCAACTCATCACTCAAATCAAAATGACATGTGGAAGACCTGTGATAGCCTTGTCTACTTGGAAAGAAGATCACTCTCTAGTAGCGAGGGCTAAACTAGCTGCCGACTTCTACCTTCAGATGCCTTTTAACATGGATGCTTTTATTGAGACCTTTAAAAAATGCTTGGAAATGCTTCCTGGCTTTGATGAAGTGCCTTGAAAGAGGGTTAAGAAGAACAAACGAGCAAATAAAGGGGTGACATCTCAAATAATAGGGAATTGGGATATCCATTGGCATATTTATTTGGCAAGACTTTTTGGAATGACCGGTCAAGGGGTGGGATATGCCGTTCGAAGGGGCGAGCGAATCGCCAAAGAAAATCATTTTACCCTTATAGACTGACTTGGTTACTTATTTACGGTCGTCCCCCATATGTTCCTAATACCAAGAGTGTAAACCATAATGACAAAACCAATTATAATCAAGAATAGTGAAAGGGGAATTCTTCTAAGGAAGGTATAGGAATGATAGAGACAGGGGTTGATAAGTGGGGAAGACTTGATGGAATACCCGAATACACCGATGATTGGAGTATCATTCTGATCTGTTTATTGTGTTGGGGTGTGTATTTCGTAATATATTGGATATGGGATTATTGCAAGGATAGAGAAAGAAAAAACAGGAAGTAAGGACCCTCATTTTTCTCAATATAAACCCCTCTTTTGTTGAACCCTTGACCAGATTACATTTTATTGAGATCATTACACTTTTTCTTATATTATCAGGGAATCCCCGGGAACAGTACACCTATTTTCAGAAGAAAGAAGGAAATAAGATGTATGCTGTCCCCCGAAATCCGCCGGTACGGATCTGACAGGCTTGTGGGTATTGGAGCAATAACGAGATGTTTGCCCCAGAATCAAAGAAAGGAAACAAAGATGGAGTTCATATCAGCCTTTATTATCGGGTTAGTTGTTAGCGGCATTGTTTATGGGATCAGGCATATGATATGGAAAGAAGAAATTCCAGAAACTATTTCTAAACTCTGATGGGTTGTTGCCATTGCAATTGGAATTATTCTGATTGCTTTGGAGGTCAACGCCGGTTATGAACCAAAAAGTCAGGCGGTTAATGCATTTGTAGTGTATGTAATTGCTCAAGTATTAAAAAAAGAAGAATGGTCATTGTTGTAAACAAGCCAAACAAACAATGTTTAGGTAGACGAGAAAGGCAATACGTATGATCAAGAACATCTTCGCCAAATATTGGGTCCAATTTCTAATCGGAACACTGTGGTTCATTATTCTTTATATCGGGGGGCTACTCAGTATTGAACCCAAGTGGATGAGGTTACTGCTATTCCCAATTTTGGGACTACCGCATGGCTTCTTTTATCTTCTTGAAGTTAAATATGAAGGGCTGGAAATCTCGATAGGTAAATATGCCTTCCTCGTTTTCATTGCCGGTCCCGGCCTGAACATACTCGCTGGCATTCCTATCATGGGAACGGTTTTTTACGTTTTTATGAAATAAAGTTGACTATTTCTGCCTGACAAAGGAATCAAAACGAACTTGGCTACACGCCGCGCTGCGGCGCACAGTCAAACCGCTTATTCCTGATGTTAGGACTCATAAATTCTGCACCGAGGATAGAGCAGGAATTGGGACACGAACCGAACACCACAACTGGTCGCCCGAAGCTCCTTATCGTGTGTCATGGAAACACGTGTCGAAGTGTTATGGCTGAAGCTTTGGCTCGTGAGAGATTCGGCGACACAATCGCTGTCTCGTCAGCGGGTCTTAAACCTCAACAGCCAATCGACGCGAGTATGGCAATTGAAACGCTGAAGACATACTTTGAAATCGATGCATCGAGTCATATCCCGCGGGCCGTCAATGATCTGCAGCTCGACGATTTCGACTATGTGGTTGCGGTTGATAAGCACGTGGCAAAACACCTTTCCGCGGTTCCACCAGCGCGGCTGATAGTTTGGAACATCCCGGACCCATGGAATGATAACCTTCTCAAGTACCGGAGCGCCGCGTTACGGATCAATAACGAGGTATCGAAACTTGCCACGGTGCTCAAGAAGTGTACTCTCTAACGTATTGAGAGTGGGGTTGACCCTTGAAATTGGACATTCTCGTCTTAAATAGTTAAATAGGCTTGAATAGGGGGCTTAAATAGGGTCGGACCAAGACAACTAATTGGAATAATGCATGAATGTGTCAGAGGAAGGCTTTATTTTGCCCTTAGAACCGCCATTTTAGGTCCAAAAAAGTGGTTCTAAGGTTTTCGGAAGTATCTGAGGAATCATGACCCTAGCTAATCGTCATTACATTCCCGGTTGTGTCTGGCATATTACGCATCGTTTTCACAAGAAAGAGTTCTTACTCAAATTTTCAAGAGACAGGAATCGATGGGTTCAGTGGCTGTATGAAGAAAAAAAACGATATGGATTAGTGATTCTTAATTATACGGTTACCTCAAACCACATCCATCTCCTGGTTGTCGACACAGATCAAAACGCAATTCCCAAAACTATGCGATGGAACATAAATAGTGATATATTAACAAGTTAACTTGTCCGATCCCAAATCAACCACACCAGCGAATGCAGCCGGCAGTGCGTGCAGGCAAGCAAGCTTGCCCATCCGCTTGCGGCTGATCCGCGACGATTATATTTTTCGACTTTTTAAAAAGAACTTGCAAATTACTATTATAGCACTTACAATGTATTACAAATACATACACTGGAGGCAATGTATGAGCAAGGCATTATCAGTAAGAGTCACTGACGAACTCGCCTTAAAACTATCTGAAATTGCAGAAGATACAGAACGGTCCAAATCGTTTCATGTTCAAAAAGCTTTGGAAGCCTATCTATCTGAAATCGCTGATTTACAGGTTGCCTATGATCGTTTGCATGATACTACCGATACGATTATTTCTGTTGATGAGATGAGGAAAGAACTTGAATTATAAAATCGCCTTTAAAAAATCGGTTGCGCGTGATCTCAAGAAAATAGATAAGGAACAGACCACTAAAATATTAAAAAAAATTGAAGATGAGCTTCCCGAAAAAGCGGATACTTTGCCGGTATTAACAGGTAAATTTTCGGGTTTGAGAAAATTTCGGATTGGTGATTTTCGAGTAATATTCTCAATTATCGGTGACACAGCTCTTATTTTAAGAATTAGGCATCGGAAAGAAGCCTACCGATAAAATATAATCGAGTACGGATGAGTCTTTAATACCCAGCACACCCCGCAATTATCCAAAGCTGGAACGAGACCTTTGCATAACGTCCCCTTTTGACCAATTTCTGCGTCAGGCTCAAATTT
>CAZKGS010000220.1:0-4343 GCA_964552105.1 uncultured Syntrophaceae bacterium | reverse complement strand
AGGATTTCATTGAATTTTTCTTTTGAGATATCAGTATTCTTTAAAAGTTCATCCAGGCTTCGATTGATCTGTTTTTCATCCTCTATTAACATAGAGATAATCTTTAAATCATCTTCCGATATTCCCCCTCTCTTAGGCTTGCCTTTGGAAACCGTCTTTTCAGTTTTTTCAGGTTCACGAGTTGCCGCTTCGGGTCGAATGATTTCTTTATGACTTGTTTCAGTCTTCTGTAATCGCCTGGTGTAAATATTCTCAAGGAATCTACATGAAAAGAACGCAAAAACAAGACAGAATCCGCTAAAAACAAGGAAATTGAGCGGTTTCGTTCGAGCGGCTTCAAGCATATCACTGGAGATCATATTCAGAAAAAATGGTGCGGTCAGTGCCGCTGCCATTCCCAGAAAGGAATATTTAAGGATGACTTCCCGGGCATGTTTTTCAGCCTTCTCGCTTAGAAAGTAGTTTGCTAAACCACCCAGTATCCCTGATATAATCATGATTACGAGGATAAGGAGCATATAGCTGTCTGTCAAAGATGCTGTTGCCAGAATGTCTTTAGTTACTTGAGTGTCCATCGACGTACCGAAGAATTACGCAACTATAAAATTATCCACAGTTCGAGTAACCCCCTGGATGCATGGGGATATACCTCGCCTAAGTTTCTTACTTTTAAGTCAATATCTTTGATATCAGTAGAACGGTTAATAAAATCACATATATGTCTTTTAAAAAGCAGGGCTCCCTCTTTATCTTCGTCATGGAAGTAACGGATGTCCCGCTTTCTGTCTTTAACCTTTTCAATTTCTGATACCGTGTATCCCTTGTTTTTCAGGAAAGCAGAGAGTTCCTCCATTATTTTTTTGTTTTTTCTCTTGTTGTAATGGATATATACGGTATACCTGCCGAGTTCAATACATGCCTGTGTTTCTTCAGATTCATTTTTTTTGACAGGGGGTGTTATTACCTGTTTTTCTTCCGGTTTAATTTCTTGACGTGTTAACGGTTTGTTAATCTTGTTTTTTTCTATAATTGATCTCACATTTCCGGTTAACTGGTCAATGCTTGACTGAATCTGTTTCATAGTCTTCAGTGCTTCTTGCGATCTTTTCAGAAGTATTTCCGTCTCCGCATTTTTTCTTTCATCATGGCTTGTCAGGGTGATGATTGCCGTTGCGACACCGGCACCGATCAAAAAACCGGCAAGCAGGGTCAGCCAGGTGTACCGACTGCGGCGTGAATACTCTACTGATTTATTCAGGGCTTTACTCAGAACACTCAGTTCCTGTTTTGAAATATCCGCTTTTGAATTATCGTTATCCATTTTATCTTCCCGATGATTTCCGCAAGACCGATAGAGACCCTTGCAAAACGCTCCCTTTCGTCCAATTTCTGCGTCAGACTCAAAATTCAATCCTCGAAATATCCAATATATTCCTGCGGTTAAAATTTTCGCCTTCCTTGAACTTAAACGAAATTAAGCATTTTGCAAAGGTCTCTGATGAAGCCACCTGCGATATCTTGTAGAAACCTCTCCGCACCTGTTATCTGCAAAAGTCGCACGAGAACCAGTATTTTTGTCAAAATAATTTTATGATAGTTTGTAATATGTTGAAATCATAAATATTGTTTTATCTATTATCAAGTGTCATATGCTGCATGAATTCACGGAACGAGATGATAGAAGAGTCATATTTGTAAAGACTATCGACAGTAAATCGGGAATGCCTGTATTAATTCACGATTTAGTTGCATCGAAACATTTATAATATCATGTACTTCTTCATGGTTTGGCGTTAAATCCTGAAGTGTAAAACATTCCGACGGGTTGCAATAAAAAATGCTTATGGCTTAACGCGAACGAATCAGACTTTCATTTTTCTGATCTCGTTGATAACATGTAAGGATTTAAGATCCTTACCGAGAGTGTGCCGTATAAAACTGCCGAGAATTTCTCTGCTTTCCTTTAAGGACTGTTTCGAGAGGGCTAGGCGGTGAATCTTATCTGGTTCGAGTTCTTTTCCCATAAGTAAGGTTTTAATAGTTCCGATCGATACGGGAGTGAGGGAAAAATCATTTTGACGACATTTCACGCATCTTATCCCGCCGTCGATGGGGTTAAAAGAAGGTTTTTCAATTTTTTCAACCGGAGTGTTACATATCAGGCATCTTTCCAAAACGGGCTCGTATCCGGAAAGTTTCAGGAGGCGCAATTCGAAAAATCTTATGATTTCTTCGGAACTGTTTCCTTCCTCTATTATGCCAAGGAAATTTCGCAGCAGTTGAAATAAATCATGGTTTCTCTTTCCTTCCACGGTAAATTGATCGGTGAGTTCGATGAGATATGATGCAATCAGGGTTTTGTCCAGGTCTGCACGAATTCTCTGATAGTGATTGCTCACATCGCAGTTTTCGATAAGGGCAAGGCCCTGATCATTCTTTCTGGAAAATATGATTGTCGAGCAGGAGAACATCTCGATGGCGTTCGCGAATCTTTTCCTGCTTCGACGTGCTCCCTTTGCGATTCCCTTCAATTTACCGAATTCATCGGTATAAAAAGTGACGATTCGGTCAGATTCGCCGTAATCAAGGGTTCGGAGAACAAAGGCGGAGGCTTTATATATTGATCTTTTGGTCATTTTAATTTGAAGCTCGATTTTAAAGTTCCAGGTTTCATGTCAACAATTTCAGGAAAATGGTTGCCAGGCCAAGGAAGGAAAGGAATCCAAAGGCGTCTGTAAATGCCGTCAAGAAAATATGAGAGCCAAGGGCCGGGTCCATCTTAAGAAGCTTCAAGCTCAGAGGTATCAATGTTCCCACCAGTGTGCCCACAAAAATGTTGAGCACCATTGCCAGACACAGGACAACCCCCAGTACAGGGATACCCTTCCAGAGATAGGCTATGATGCCTATGACCGCACCGACACATATACCGTTTAATATGCCCACGAGGATTTCCTTGTACAGGGCTTTTTTCGAGTTTTCAAAGGTTAACTCACCCAGAGCCATCCCTCTTATGATAAGAGTAAGGGTCTGACTTCCCGCGTTTCCTCCGAGTCCCGCAACTACCGGCATAAAGACAACGAGAATCACCATCATTTTGATAGTGTCTTCAAAGAAGCCGATTACAAACACAGAGGCGAAAGCTGTCAGGAGATTCAGATAAAGCCATGGCAACCTCTTTTTTACAGATTGGACAGGTTTGTTGAATACGCTGTCGTCTTCACCAAGACCGGCTATCCTGTAAAGGTCTTCAGATGTTTCCTCTTCCATGACGTCAACGATGTCATCCACCGTAATTCTTCCGAGCAATAGATTATTGTCGTCCACAACGGGGATAGAAACGAGGTCGTACTTTTTAAATATCCTGGCAACTTCTTCCTGGTCAATATCCACGTGAACACTCGGTATCGATTTGTCGATTGACTCAATAACAAGGCTTGTTCGTTTTGACGTAATCAGTTTTTGGAGAGGGACAGAACCGACCAGCCTTTCTTCCTTATCAACAACGAATACATTATGAACGTCTTCAACTTCTTCTGATGCATTAATGACGGCCTGCAGTGCATCCCGTATGATGGAATCATCCCGGACAGAAACCAGCTCCGATTGCATGATTCCGCCGGCGCTCTCCTCATCGTATTCCAGGAGTTTCTTGACGTCTTCCGACTCTTCCGGTTCAATTCCATCCAGAACTGTCTGGGCCTTGTCTTCTGTCAGCTCGGCAATAAAGTCGGCCGCATCGTCCGACTCCATTTCATCAACGATTTCTGTCAGTTTTTTGTCGGAAATTTCTTCGAGAATCTGGTCTCTTGATATATCGGAGAGTTCCAGGATGACGTCGGAGGCCTTTTCTATATCGAGTAGTGAAAAGAGGTGAAACTTCTCCAGTTCTTCCAGGTTATCAATGAGATCGGCAATATCGGCGGGATGAAGCGTGGAAAAGAGATCAAGGATGTCAAATTCTTTGTTGAACTTGATCCACTCCTTCAATTGGCCGAGATATTTTATTTCTTCTCGTTTTTCTCTTTTCATTGGTACACCTGCGTTGCCACGAGGGAAGATTTAAAAAACGATGTAATGTACCACACTTGGGATTTTACAACAAGACGACTTGAGTTTTTATTTAATCCACAGATTTCGCAGATTACACGGATTACTCTAATCACTTGAAGGACGATACGAAATCTACAGGGTTGAATTCCCCGTAGCTTGCCGCCAGGGTAGTTCATTTTTTAAATTCAAAATTAAGAATTCAAAATTGATGCACTCGTAAAAAATCAAGATTGGACGGCAAAGTAAAAAGCTCCAAATTCAAGGCGCGCAAATCCTGAGGAATGAGGCGT
>CAZKGS010000219.1:2008-4345 GCA_964552105.1 uncultured Syntrophaceae bacterium | reverse complement strand
GCAGCAGGGTCAAGGCGATATTATTTTTTTCAAGTGTAAAAAATGGGCTAAGTTATTTAACAGTTTGAGATCTTTGCAGAATGTTCAATTTTGTTCAAGTTCAAGGAAGGCGAAAATTTTAACCACAGGAATATATTGTATATTTCGAGGATTAAAATTTGAACCTGACGCAGAAATTGGTCAAAAGGGGACGTTATGCAAAGGTCTCAGTTTGCGTTTGTTGAAATTTCAACAGGGTTATTAAGAATAATAGAGAAGGAGGTAATTTACAGTGGATGTTATCGATCAAGGCGTTGGAAGAGTATTTACAGATCCCGATGCGGATAACGCAAGAGCGCATTTCAAGACGAAGTCTCGAGCACTTACAAACAAGATAATGACTTTGAAAGACGCGGTTGCGAAATATGTGCATGACGGGGAATACCTGGCAATCGGTGGATTTGGAGCCAATAGAACCCCCATAGCCGCATGTCATGAAATTGTGAGACAGAAAAAGAAAAATATGGCCTTTGCCGGTCATACTTCTACTCATGACTTTCAGATTCTTGCTGCTGGTAAAGTTTTTGACAAGCTGGATATTGCCTACATCATTGGTCTGGAGGCAAGGGGTTTGTCACCAAACGCGAGAAGGTATATGCAGAGCGGCGAAGTAGAGGTTTCCGAGTGGACCAACTATTGCCTGTCAGCCCGCCTCAAGGCTGCCGCAATGGGTATTTCATTCGTTCCCATCAGAAACGTTATGGGAACTGATACCTTCAAGTTCAGCGGTGCAAAAATAATCAAATGCCCCTTCACAGGGCAAAAGTATGCGGCCATGCCTGCCCTCTGGCCAGATGTTTCAGTTATACATGTCCATGAAGCGGATATGTATGGTAACTGCAGGATTCGTGATATTACCGTTTCAGATCTGGATCTGGCCAAGGCATCAAAACACCTGATTATTACATGTGAAAGACTTATTCCGAATGAAGAGATCCGTCGGGAACCGTCTATGACGGATATTGCTTTCTTCTGTGTTGATGCGGTGTGCGAGGTGCCTTACGGAGCTTATCCCGGAGTTATGGCCTATGAATATTTCTCCGACGAGGAGCATATCATGGAGTGGATGACGGTAGAAAAAGATCCCGAGGCATTTAAAGAGTTTCTCGATAAAAATATCTACAACGTTGGATCCCACTTTGATTATATCCGGCTGCACGGCGGTATGGAAAAGATGCTGGCCTTAAGGGATAAAGAGCTGCTGACGACGGGTAATAGCAATAACGGATAAGAAAGGAGGAAAAATAAGAGATGGCTGATTATAATACAATGGAACTTATGATAGTGACCGGATCGAGGGAGCTCAAGTCTGGTGCGTCCGTTGCTGTTGGTACCGGTGCCCCATGTGCGGCGGCAATGCTTGCCCAGAAAACCCACGCCCCTGATTTATTGATCATATTCGAGGCGGGTGGGATCGATCCACGACTACCCGAAATGCCGATTTCTGTCGGTGACTCCAGGACTATATGGGAGGCATGCCAGGCGACCAGTATGACAGATACCATGGAAATGTTCTGTCGGGGTATGGTTGACTACACGTTCCTTGGTGGCGCGCAGATTGACATGTACGGTAATTTAAATTCAACCCGAATCGGGCCGGATCATCAGAAACCGAAGGTCAGGTTCCCGGGCAGTGGTGGAGCCAATGACTTTGGTTCTTTCTGCTGGAATATGATGGTAATGACACCCCAGGACAGCAAGCGATTTGCTGAAAAGTGTGATTTCATTACAACACCAGGCTATCTGGAAGGCGGTACCTCCAGGGATGAGTCAGGTCTCCCAAAGGGATCGGGTCCTTACAGGGTTATCACCAATATGGCAGTTATGGATTTTGAACCTAAATCCAAAAGGATGAGAATCATATCAGTTAATCCCGGGTATTCCGAGAAAGATGTCGAGGATAACTGCGGATTTGAGCTTCTGAAGGCAAAAAAGATCAAAGAAACCAATCCTCCGACAAAGAAGGAACTCACTGCTTTGAGAGAAGAAGTTGATCCTTATCGCTATGTTATCGGAAGATAATCGTTCAATCTTTTATACGCACAAAAAAGCCATGGTTGTAATGACCATGGCTTTTTTTATAAGCGGTTAATTTCAATCATTTCACAAACAAACTGAGGTTGTCTTTTTGCTTGACCATTTTATTTCCTAACGAGGTTCCACAGTAAGGACAGGTATAATCATATTGATCTCCATCGGAAAGGATCAGGAGAAGTCTTTTTCTTACCGGGACCGCTCTCTTACATTTGGGGCAGTATAGCTCCGTCGCGTCGAAATCACTGTATGTTTCTCTATTCA
>CAZKGS010000219.1:0-1908 GCA_964552105.1 uncultured Syntrophaceae bacterium | reverse complement strand
TCGCTGTCACTTGGAGCCCTGTAATCACCCCTTGGAGAAAGGGAACCGCCAGATCCAACCTTGGGGCTATTGGGTATGCAGGAGCGCTTAAACTGGCTGGTTTTGAAGAATCGGTATAGATAAACCTTCAGCCAGCATTTGATTTCTTCAATTGTGTATTCATTTCTCCTGTCTTCCGGCACATCAGGCCAGAGACCTTTTTCTTTGTTTCTCCATGCGCTGTATGCCATAAACGCAACTTTTGTTGGGAGATAACCAAAGCGGGTAATATAGAAATTGTTGAAGTCCTGGAGTTCATAAGGCCCTGTTGTTGATTCCGTTTTTTGTATAGGCTGTTTTCCGTCTTCGCCGGGAATCAATTCCGGACTGATTTCCGTTTCGAGAATATCAGACAGGATATCTGAGGTTTCCTGATTAAACAGGACCGATTGTGCTACCCAGCGGATCAGGTATTGTATCAGAGTCTTTGGTACGCTGGCATTGACATTATAGTGGGACATGTGATCGCCCACTCCATAGGTGCACCAACCCAAAGCCAGTTCGCTGAGGTCCCCTGTTCCTACAACTAGTCCATTTCTAAAATTCGCAATACGAAAGAGGTGGGATGTTCTCTCCCCGGCCTGAACATTTTCAAATGTAATATCGTAAAGTTCTTCTCCCCGGGCATAGGGATGATTAATATCCTTGAACATCTGCATGCAACTGTCTTTGATGTCAATCTCGTTGGACTCTACTCCGAGGACCTTCATTAATCTGATTGCGTTGGTGTAGGTTTTGTCCGTTGTTGCGAAACCGGGCATTGTATATGCTTTGATGTTGGATCGCGGCAGATTTAAAAGATCCATAGATCTGGCTGCCACGATCAGGGCATGTGAGGAGTCAAGCCCGCCCGATATCCCGATCACAACATTTTGTATTCCTGAGGACTTCAATCTTTTTGTCAGACCCTGAACCTGGATATTATATGCCTCATAGCAGTGCTGATCGCGTTTTGCCGGATCTGCAGGGATATATGGAAACCGGGGGTATTCCCTTGATAACAATATACGCTTATCTGGAACATCAAGAGAGAAAGAGATCTTGCGAAAGCTGACAAGTCTTTCTTTATGCGTCCTGAGGTTCTGGCCAAAGGTGGTTAAACGCATTCTATCCTGGGCAAGACGATCCAGATCCAGGTCTGCATAGATAATCTGGGGATCCTGATAAAATCTTATGGATTCTGCCAACAGATTGCCATTCTCATAGATCATGGCATGCCCATCCCAGGCAAGATCAGTAGTTGATTCTCCCGGGCCGGCTGCCGCATAGAGATATGCAGAAACACAGCGGGCTGACTGGTTTGATGCAAGGCTGTGGCGATAAGCCGATTTTCCTATGGTTACATTGGAGGCAGAGAGATTTCCCAGGATAGTTGCTCCTGCCATGGCTGCAAAACTGGATGGTGGTATAGGGGCCCAGACATCTTCACATATTTCTATGTAGAAATTGAGATGTTTAATGTTCTTCACGTCAAATATGATATCCGCTCCGAAAGGGATATTTTCCTGTCCGCAGAGATCAATCGTTTTAGAAAGTGCCTCCTCGGCCGGACTGAACTGGCGGCCCTCGTAATATTCCCTGTAATTGGGAGGATATGATTTTACTGCAACTCCAAGAATGTTTCCCCGGTAAAGAACAATCCCGCAACTGAAGAGCAGGGAGTCAATCTGCAGTGGCGCACCTACAACCATGATCAGATTTAGATCTTTCGTGGCATCCATTATGTATTGCAGAGAAACCAGGATGCTCTGTAAAAGTGCATCCTGGTGGAAGAGGTCTTCATTGGAGTATGCTGATATCCCCATTTCAGGAAAAATAGCAAAGACGGCATTGTTTCCTGCCGCTTCCTTTGCCAGCTTGACCGTACTT
>CAZKGS010000218.1:0-4349 GCA_964552105.1 uncultured Syntrophaceae bacterium | reverse complement strand
GGTGATTTCCCCGCAGAGCTTCTTCGGGTTCCTGGCTTTTCTCACTGTTTCTGAAAATTCAGGCTTCTTGCAGAGCCTTGAGACACCTGCGAGTATTCGAAGGTGCAGAGCCGTTTGATTTTCAGGAACAATCAGCGCCAGAATAATGTCCACAGGTAAAGCATCCAGAGCTTCAAAATCGATGGGTTCTGCCAGGTGGATCATAATAACGGATGCATCCTGTGCTTCCCTGCTGGTTGTGTGGGGTAAACCAATACCGCCGCCTACACCTGTACTCATGGTTTGTTCCCGTTTTTTCATGCCTTCATAGAGAGCGTCAGCGTCTTCCACAATGCCGTCCTTCGCGCAGGTGTCGGCTACAAAACGAAGTACAGCTTCCTTGTCTGGAAATATAGTGTTCAAAAAAATATGTTCGGTCCGAAGGTATCTGCAGATTTTCATAATACGGCAACTCTCTTATAGTAAACAGGAAATTACTTCTTTACTAATTTTATTATAAAAAAATGTCAAGCAGGAACAAGGGGGAGCAAACAGCAAAATGGGAATCAATTACTTGATCTCTATTATTATAGTGAAAAAATAATCC
This sequence comes from uncultured Syntrophaceae bacterium, assembly GCA_964552105.1. Classification (GTDB taxonomy): domain Bacteria; phylum Desulfobacterota; class Syntrophia; order Syntrophales; family UBA6807; genus CAZGAK01. Next base: position 3,763 of record CAZKGS010000218.1, on the reverse strand, counting down.
TTGAGCAACAATCATGTAATGTATTATGTTACTTTCGAATTGCTCTTACATATAAGTGAACGATAAGTGAACGAATTATATGACAAAAATTATCTGATTTTCATTCTTGAGAGGTGTTAAAATGAAAAAAATTATATTTATCCTGATTTTTACTTTGGTGATACCTTTTCAACTTTACGCGAAAAATGTCGTTTTTGTAAAGGATTATACATATGATGCGAGTGAAGCCGACAGTTTGTTGTCATGTCGGGCCATCTCCCTGCTACAGGTGAAACAATTACTTCTGGAAGAACTGGGTATGTATTTGGAAACGGAAACAGAGGTCGTGAACTTTCAGCTTAGCAGAGATCAGGTTACCGTCTTAAGCGGAGGTATAGTAAAAACCGAGATTATTAATGAGAAATGGGATGGCAGAACTTATAGGATTAAGGCGAAAATCGAGTCTGATCCTGATGAAGTAGCAAAATCTATTGATGACCTGAGGAAGAAAAGAAAAATAGACAAAGAGGTCCAAAAACTAACCGGGGATAATGAAGCAGCCCTGAAAAGGATTCAAGAGTTAAGGGAGGAGCTGGCAACAGCCCAGGAAAACCTGATACAGATAAATCGTGATTATAAAAACGCCTCAAAAATTATCACTTCATCCAGATGGTTTGAAACGGGATTACAACTTCGAAGAGAAAAAAAGATTAACGAAGCTATCAATGCACTTAATAAGGCCATAGAATTGAATCCAACTTATAAATCTTATGTAGAAAGGGGTAAAACGTACAATAAGTCCAGAAAATATTATGAAGCTATAAGGGATTTTAATGCCGCCATTGATTTGAAGCCAAATTATGGGAAAGCTTACTACTATAAAGGCAGATCGTTAATAAAACTGGGAAGATTTAAAAGCGGGAAAAAAGAAATTAAGAAAGCTGCGAGATTTGGCCACAGAGAAGCAAAATATTGGTTAAAATTAAAAGGCATTAATTGAAATTGATAAGCTCTTTGCTAAAGCTTCGTGAGGATAAAAATCAGAAAGTACAGAGTACCATAATTTGCCTATCTGACTGGTCCAGGCAAATAGTGTTGGAATATTATCCACGGAAATACCAGGCAGTATTGCATCATATTTGTCAACCTTTACACGCTTTACATTGACAGGTAATTATACTATATATATCTGCTAAAATATCTGTTTACGAGTTTGTTAATGTTTATCATACTCAACAACAAGAATGGGGTATTGGAGTAGTGGAGTATTGGTAATTATTTTCCATTATTCCAATAATCCTGTACACCACTACTCCGTGGACGTTGCCTATCTGGTGCACATGATTTGTGAAGCGTTGCCGTATTTGAAGAATATTTGAAAAACCTACATTGTAGAGGTGTCTTTCTGGTAGGAAAATTTATAAAAGTTGCGGCAACCGGTTTCGGTGTCGGCCTTTCACCGTATGCTCCCGGTACCCTGGGAACATTAATTGGAATACCTGTATACCTTGTCTTTTCATGCTTCCCCTGGTTTTTACATCTTCTGTCGGTGGTTGCTTTGTCTTTCCTTGCGGTGTACATATCCCAGGAAGCGGAGAAAATATTCAATAAAAAGGATGCGTCACAGATTGTCATTGACGAGATCGTGGGCTTTCAATTTACCATGTTCCTCGTCACTCCGACGGTTTTGCACATTCTGGCAGGGTTCATCTTTTTCAGGTTTTTTGATATTGTAAAACCCTTCCCTGTTCGTTTATGTGAAAAGCGTTTGCCTGGTGGATACGGAGTAGTGGGAGACGATATCGTTGCAGGTATATATGGGAATATTATCTTGCTGTTATTGATTAAATTCGCTGGATTTTAGAGAGTTGTTCAAATTGGATGTCGGCATATTAACAATCGGAGATGAATTAACAAGCGGTATGATACAGGATACCAATTCCTCATTCATGTCGAGCCAGTTGAATTCCGAGGGGTGGCAAGTGTCGGCTATGATGGCCGTTGGTGACGGTGAAACTGCCATTAAAAAGGGGTTGGAATATCTTCTTGAGATCTCAGATGCAGTTATTGTTACAGGTGGCCTTGGTCCGACTTCCGACGATAAAACGACTGTCTCTATAGCAAAAGCATTTGGGCTCAAATTGTATACGGATGACTCTGTTCTCAGCGAAATTAAGAAAAGATTTGCGAAATTCCGCATTCAATGGACGGATAACAACGCCAAACAGGCCATGTTTCCTGAAGGTGCTGCCACGATATTAAACCCCGTCGGAACTGCCTGGGGTTTTTCTTTGAAAAAAAATGGTAAAATTGTTGCTGTCATACCCGGTGTTCCTTTTGAGGTAAAGAGGATGTTCCCCGAAGGTGTAATTCCTCTGTTCAGAAAAGAATTTAAGGAGCCCGTTCAATACAGTTCAAAAAGGACAATAAAGCTTTTCGGGATTTCTGAATCCAGGGTCGATGAGGCTCTGTCCGGTGAGGAGTTTAAGATTTCCGGTGTGGCTATTGGATTTTACCCCAGATTTCCGGAAAATCATCTGGTTATCACGTCAAAAGGCGACGACAAAGAAACGTCAACAAAGAATCTGAAAGTAATAGAAGAAAAAATCATAGGAAGACTTGAAAAATATATATTTGGCTATGATAATGAAACCCTCGAAGGAATAGTTGCATCTCTTCTTACGAAGAAAAATTTGACACTGTCAGTAGCAGAATCGTGCACAGGCGGTCTCATAATTGACCGTCTCACAGATATACCGGGAAGCTCGAAATTTCTTGACAGGGGAGTGGTTACATACAGTAATATCTCAAAGATGGAAATTCTCGGTGTTCCCTCTTCAATACTGGATGAGCATGGTGCCGTAAGTGAGCAAACGGCTGTTTCGATGGCGGAAGGCGTACGAAAGCTGGGAAAAACAGATATCGGTCTCTCCGTGACAGGTATTGCGGGACCAACGGGCGGAACGGTAGAAAAACCGGTCGGCACCGTCTTTATTGCGGTGACTGATGGAAGTGATACGGTTTGCCGCAAGTTTCTCTTTCGCTGGGAGAGAAGGAGAGTAAAGGAAATTTCATCTCAATGGTCTCTTGAAATTCTCAGGAGGTTCCTGGACAATGACAGATGAAAAACCGAAAAGAGTTTTTCTGGCTATAGAGCTTCCGGAGGATGTGAAAAATCGGATCATTACAATCCAGAACAGGTTAAAATATCTCATTGAAGGCGTCAGGTGGACGAGGCCGGAGGGAATCCATTTGACACTGAAGTTTTTTGGCAATATTTATGAAAAGGATATTGTTCAAATTTCAGAAGTCGTTTCAAGGAACACAAAAAATTCCGAAACTATTTCATTGAGAGGGGGAAAAGCTGGAGCATTCCCAAAGGTGGAAAGACCTCGAGTCCTGTGGCTTGGACTTGATGGAGACATTGAAAAGTTGTCGGCTCTTCAAAGGGCAATTGAAACAGATCTCGAGGTGTACGGTTACAAGAAAGAGGGGAGAAAATTCAGGCCTCATCTGACACTGGGAAGGGCCAGGTCATCCAGGGGGATGATAACGGGTCTTTCGGAAGCGATCAAAAGGGAAAATGATTATCAGGCAGGACACTTTGATTCAAAAGGTCTAACCCTTTTTCAGAGTGAACTGAAGCCGGGTGGGGCCGTTTACACAGAGCTTGCATATTTTCCTTTTAGGGAGTAGATAAAAGTGATCAATGCTCGGCTGCCGGCGGAAAATAAATTCGAAATCCGAAGTACAAAATTCGAAACAATATCAAAACATTAAATTC
>CAZKGS010000217.1:0-4356 GCA_964552105.1 uncultured Syntrophaceae bacterium | reverse complement strand
ATTGGATATTTCGAGGATTAAAATTTGAGTCTGACGCAGAAATTGGGCAAAAGGGAACATTATGCAAAGGTCTCGACCTATCTCGCCACAACAATAACCTGTCCCGGGTAAATATTGTCCTTCTTGCTTAAACCATTCAGTCTTAAAAGTTCATGAACACTGAGTTTATGTTTGAATGCAATGGAGCCGAGACAGTCACCTTTTCGCACCACATAACTGTTTTTTCCTGAACCGGATCTAATTTTGAGAACCTGTCCGACCTTAAGCCTGTTGCTTTGCAGTCCATTCATTTTTTTTATTTCAGAAACAGTCGTATCGTAACGCCTTGCTATGAGCCACAGAGAACTGCCTTTTTTTACCTTATAGGTTATTATTTCTCCTTTTTGTGATTTTGTAATCCTCCTGGAAGGTTTGTATACTTTTTCCTCAATATAACTATAACCTCGGAGTGGAATCTTAAGAGTTTTTCCTGCTCTGATTCTGTGCCTGGATGTCAAATGGTTGGCCCTTACAATTGCTCTGACGGAACTTCTATATTTTCTGGCAATTGTTGAAAGTGACTCACCCTTTTTGATCCTGTGCCTGACATATCTCGCACTCCCCGGTAATTTAGATTTAGGAACTTGATTAACAACAAGAGCAAATCGCTCTGCCGTCCCGCGGGGAATCCTAAGATCATATTCTTTATCGGGTGTTACTTTAAATCTGAGCTCTGAATTAAGAGCAACCAATTCATTATCCGGTACTTTGAGGTGATGGCTAATATCCTTCAATCTCATGCATTTATTTGTTTTCACCACTTCATAATCGATTGGTTTATCTATATTTTCAGGCAGATCTATCCCATATTTCTTCGGGTCCTTTATTATATGCAGTACTGCAATAAAACGAGGCACATATTGTGCTGTTTCGACCGGTAATTGATTATAAAGATCCCAGAAATTATCCAGATAATTCATGTGCTGCCTGGATATTACTCTCAGCACTCTCCCCTCCCCGCAATTATATGCGGCAAGCACGGTCTGCCAATCTCCGAATATTTCATGGAGGCTCTTCATGAACGCTATAGCCGCCTGAGTTGATTTTTCAACGTCCATCCGCTCGTCAATCCAGTGGTCACGCTTAAGGCCGAATTTATAGCCTGTAGAGGGTATAAATTGCCATAAACCGAGTGCGCGGGCGGAAGATAAGGCCTTGATTTTAAAGCCACTTTCAACTAACGGAAGCCATGACAGTTCCTCAGGCAAGCCAGCTTCTTTCAACTTTTCTAATATAAGTGGACGGTATCTGCCGGATCGCTTATAGGAATTAATAAAGAATCTGCGCTCTCCACGCTGGTAACGCCGGATCTCTTTTTTTACATCGGCATTCATTACAAGGGGTATTTCACTTTGATATCCAGTCGCAACATTACTTCTCGATGTATAAATTTCCAGAATCCGCTTTGCTATCATAAAACGCAAATCATCTTTTTGCCAGGCAATGCGCGGTTCACCATCAACATCTAATATAAGTGCATACGCCTGATCCAGGAGGCTCAGTGATTTGTCAAGATTTCCTTTTTCCCACTGAATCTGGGACTGATCGAGTAGTTCAAGAGCTTGATCCATGTTTTCCTGCTCTTGAGCCTGACGTTGTTGGTCGCCGTTTGAAGACTTGTTGTTCGCTGTTATTTCAGAAGCGGAATTCGAACCTTCACTGGATTGTGCTATGTCCTCTTCAGCAGCAGGAGAGCTTTCTTTTCCATTTTCTTTTACATTGACTTGATCTTCAGATGTTACAGAAACATCCGGAACTCCTTTGGAATTATTTAGAGGTTCATCATGGATTATATTAATTGGGAAGGAACAGGAAAGTAAAAAAAATGACAAAAATGATATGAGTGCTACCCTGAATCTCAACGTGAACATTCGTTATCTCCTCTATCGTGTTTCACCTGCAAAAATAATTTTCAGTACAATTAGTAAACAATCTTTAACTCATTAGATATGACTCAATAAAATCATCTATATCGCCATCTAACACCCTGTCTACATTACCTGCTTCCATATTCGTCCTGTGATCTTTTATCATTCTATACGGATGAAGGACATAAGAACGTATCTGACTCCCAAAAGCTATCGTTTTTTGGGATTTGCTCATATCCCGTAATTTTTCATTTTGTTCCTTAAGTTTCATTTCGTAAAGCCTCGACCTCAAAACCTTCATTGCTATAGCTTTGTTTTTGTGTTGTGACCTTTCATTCTGACATTGTACAACGACTCCCGTGGGAATATGGGTAATTCTGATGGCTGAATCGGTCTTGTTAACGTGCTGCCCCCCCGCACCGCTTGACCTGTATGTATCTATTCTCAAATCTTTTTCATTAATCTCTATCACGATATCATCATCAATTTCCGGATACACAAAGACCGATGCAAATGAGGTATGCCTTCTTTTGCCGGTATCAAAGGGAGATATTCGCACAAGCCTGTGTATGCCAGCCTCAGCCTTTGCGTAACCGTACGCGTATTCTCCTTCCAGAGTAAAGGTTACACTCTTTACGCCGGCTTCATCACCGGGCTGGAAGTCAATTATTTGTGCTTTAAATCCCTTTCTTTCACACCATCTCAAGTACATACGTTGAAGCATTTCTGTCCAATCCTGTGCTTCTGTACCGCCCGCGCCTGAATGAATGGTCATAATTGCATTATGAGAGTCCTTTTCTTCGCTCAACATTCTTTTTAGCTCATCATCCCTGACAGAGGCCCTGAGATTATCGATATCCGTTTCAATCTCTCTCAGCGTTTCTTCGTCATTCTCCTCCCGGGCCATATCGAAGAGGATTTTCAGGTCGAGCAGGGTATTTTGCTTTTTCTCCCAATTATCGATAGCAAGTACTATCTCGCTCTTTTCTTTCAGTATCTTTTTGGCCGCTTCCTGATCATCCCAGAAATCATCCTTCAATACCTGCTTTTCGAGTTCCTTGATCTTCATTTCCTTATCATTTATGTCAAAGATAACCTCGCAAGATGTTAATTCTGGTTTCAAGATCATGTATTGCTTCTGAAATATCTTCAATCATCAGTGTTTCTCCTTTTTAATGAAATAAAAAAAATCCCCGTTAAACAAATGAAGCATAAATATATAAATACATTGCCATATTTTGAATAAAAAGTACACTCATCGACGAACCCTGCCATCCCTCTCAGAACTGTTCTCTCAAACAGGCCGGTTCGGGAAATAATCTCACCTGTCGGACTTATTATAGCGCTTATTCCCGTATTGGCCGCCCTTATAATGTAAAGACGATTTTCTATGGCTCTGAATGCGGTCATCGTCAGATGCTGATATGGGGCTGAAGAGGTGCCAAACCAGGCGTCATTGGTTATATTGACAAGCAATGTAGCCCCTTTTTTCTTATAGCTCCTGCTGATTTGAGGAAAAATGCCTTCATAACATATCAAAACCCCTGTTTTCTCATCACCCACAGTAAGGGGGATTGGCCCCTTACCCGGAATAAAATCTCCAACACCGACGACCAGTTTTTCAAGAAAGAAAAAAAGCCTGCGCAGTGGAACATATTCACCATACGGTACCAGATGTATTTTATCATACCTCCCCGTAATTTCACCGTCCGGCGATATCAGGTAGGCACTGTTTAGAAATAAATTTTTGCTTCCTTTTCTAATATAACTTGGGCTTCCAAACAAGAGATAAGAATTTGTCTCTTTTGCTATATTGATGATAACTCTTTGTTTGTCATCAATATTCTGGAAAAAAAAAGGTGCCGCCGTCTCAGGCCATACAATTAAATTGACACCTGATTCCGACATCCCAAGAGATAAATTTCTGTATATTTTCAGTGTATCACTCTGATATTTGTCGTTCCATTTCACACTCTGGTCAATATTACCCTGGATTATCGCAACATTTTCCGTTCTCATTTCTTTTGCCGCATTTTTCATACCATCCAGCCGGTACAGACCATAGCAAAAAATCAACCCTATAACGGCAGAACCCACAATCAACCCTGATAAAACTCTTCTTTTCGATTCAGAGGTTACCGTGATTATTTCGTAAAGAATACAATTTACAAGAACGATTACAAAGGTCAGTCCGTAAGTTCCCGTTATATCAACAACCTGAATAAAAGAGATCATTCCATGCAAAGAATAGGCAAGATTTTCCCATGGAAACCCCGTAAAAAGATGTGATTTTGCGTATTCAAGGCATGTCCAGAGTATGGGGGCTGAAATTATTTCATTTATCCCTTTTCTCCTGAAAAAAACAACGCCTGCCGAGAAGAGGGATACATAGAGACCCAGATAAAGGGCGAGAAGCAACATGACAAAAAAGCAGAGATATAAGGGAAGA
>CAZKGS010000216.1:0-4395 GCA_964552105.1 uncultured Syntrophaceae bacterium | reverse complement strand
GCCAGTTCCGTTCTTTTCTTCACCAAATCGTTATAGCCGATACCTAAATTTTGAGCAGCCAGATCTTCATCGCTCATACTCGTTAAAACCGTTACCCCTATCACCTTTGGCTGCTCAATCCCGCTTGCCCGGGCTCCCTCATAAGCACCTTCGAGGGCTTTCCTGCACATTGCTTCACCACCTGCAACATGCACATTGAAAATATAAACACCCTTAACTGCACATGCTTTGCCGGCCTCATAAACCGTATTTGGGGTGTCATGTAATTTCAAATCAAGGAAAATATTTCCTCTCCTGTCATGAATCTCTTCTATAATATTCACACCTTCATTGCCCGCTGCTGTATGAAGCTGCTTCCCTACCTTGAATGTCCCGACATAATCCGAAAGTTCCGCTGCAAGTTCCAGGGCATCCTGTACGGTTGGCACATCCAAAGCGAGACAAATTCGTTTGCGTGCCAGTTGTTCCTTCGCTGTCAACTCTGCCATATTGAATTACCTTTTTTCAAAATCAAGAAATATTATACGTGAATCGGGTATCGGTTATCGAATCACGATACACGATACACGAAAAACGTCTTAATATTTAGATCACTCGTAATAGTTCACTTAACGTAGGATGTGGAATGATCCAGTTTCGCAATTCTCTTTTGCCCATTCCATTTGCCACAGCCATGCTCATGGGCGCAATCAACTCACCTGCCCCATCGCCTACTATTGTAACGCCGATCAGTCTTTCATCACTAAACATGGCTTTCACAAAACCATTACCCATTAGCCCCGTTCTGGCAATAATATTACCACCATATTCCACTTTCTTCACTTCTATTTCCAGCCCCTCTTTTTTTGCCTGTTCCTCCGTCAGACCGACACGGGCTACATTGGGATGGGTATAGACGACAGCGGGAATTGCGGCATCCGAATATGTTATTGAGCCACCACCAAAGAGATCGCTTGCAAGCGCCCTGCCCTGCGCCATGGCACGATGAGCCAGGAGGATTCCGCCCGTCACATCACCGACGGCAAAGACATTTTCGACGTTTGTCATACAGCGATCATTTACTATAATTCCTCTCCGATCATACGCAATGGATAGTCGGTCCAGCTCTTCTGTCCGCAGCGCCGGTTCCCTTCCGACACATACAAGGGCATACTCCGCACTAAATTCCCGATCCGAATCTTTACACTTTGCTCTGACACAAACCCCATCATCCATCTCTTCCATCGAATCTATTGCTGTCGATGTATGAACATCTATGCCGAGCTTTTTCAGTTCACCTTCAAGGAAGTCGGCTGCTTCCCGTTCTTCGTTCGGCAGAATCTGATCCATGAGTTCAAGGAGTGTTACTTTTGTTCCCAGTTCTGCCAAAAAGGTTGCAAACTCAACCCCGATAGCACCACCGCCCACGACGATTATGCTCCCGGGCAAGGTGTCCATGAAAAGCAACCTGTCCGAACTCAGGGTGCGATCTGAAAATTCCACGTTCGAGAATATGGCGGGCCTTGATCCCCAGGCAATGACGATATGTTTTGCCCTGATTTTCTTCTTCACACCGTCGGAAGCAACCACCTCTAAGTCCTCCGGCGAAACAAAAACTCCCTCCCCTTCGATGCACTCGACACCTGTTTCCTTGAGGGTTTTCTGCACACCAAGCGATGATACACGAACCATCTGATTCTGGCGACGCTTCATAACGGAAAAGTCAAAAGAAGGCTCCCCGACGGCGATGCCCATTCTTTTGAGCTTTTTTATATCAACGTATTTTTTGCTACACGCCAAGAGGGCCTTTGTAGGGATGCATCCACAATGGGTACAAACCCCTCCCCATTTATCTTTCTCTACAATGGCTACCCTCGCACCCAGGCGGGCGGATTCTTCCGCCGCGGCATGCCCACCGGGTCCGGCGCCGATGACTACCAAATCATAATCCATAAAAGTTGTGCTTCCCTTCCTTCTTTCATTTTTAATAGGGACAACGCCAATACTCTCCGGTACAAATACTGCTCGTTCCTCCCAGTAGGGCCCGTTTCCCGAACGGGCCGATGAGGGCATCGGCCCCTACAATTCTCCGGTGATTCGTTACAGGTTTCCTTATTTCATAAGAGCGGCATGGTATGAACTGCGAACCAGTGGGCCCGACTCTACAGATGTAAATCCCATCTGATAAGCAATTTGCTTGAGTTCGGCAAATTCATCTGGATGATAATACTTGCGAACAGGCCAGTGATTCCGGGTCGGTTGCTGATATTGCCCAATGGTCAGGCGTTCACAATTGACATCTGCCAGATCGTTGATCAGTTTCAGAATATCTTCCCACTTTTCTCCGAGCCCTATCATGAATCCTGATTTGCTTGCGATATTTCCTTCATGTTCGTGTATACGACGAAGTATTTCCAGAGAAATATCGTAATCACCTTGTGGACGAATTTTCGTGAACAGAGGTCTTACCACTTCCATATTGTGATTAATGACGTCTGGTTGTGCATCAATAATCAAATCCAGGGCTTCCCTTTTGCCACGCAGATCAGAGATGAGGACTTCGACTTTGCAATTCGGATTCTCACAGTGCAGGAGGTTGACACACCGGGCAAATATTCCCGCCCCTCCATCGGAAAGATCATCCCGTGTGACAGATGTAATGACAATATATTGCAGGTCGAGTTCCCTGACTGCCCCAGCTAAACGTTCCGGTTCTTCTTCATCAATCCCCCGCGGGATTCCGGATCGAATATTACAATATCGGCAGTTTCGGGTGCAGATATCGCCTAAAATCAGAAAAGTTGCCGTCCCGGAATGAAAACATTCGGTAATATTGGGGCAGCGTGCCTCCTGACATACGGAATGGAGATTATAAGCTGCCAGAACCTGCTTTACCCTCTTGAACCCTGCCGTATTGGGCAATCTGACCTTCAGCCAATCAGGTTTTCGCATGGGGTTATTTCCCAGACCAGCATACATCCGGTTTTCGCGCCGCCGTCACTTCATCAAGACGCTTCACCAGTGTTGTAACAGGCGCTGATTTAACAAGATCCGGGGTTTCTTTCGCTTCCTTTGCGATGGAGATCATGGCATCGCAGAAGGAGTCCAGAGTTTCTTTGCTTTCCGTCTCGTTGGGTTCGACCATAATGGCTTCCGGCACAATCATGGGGAAATATATGGTGGGTGGGTGAAAACCGTAATCAAGAAGCCTCTTGGCAATATCAGACGTATGTACCCCGCTTTCTTTAACCTGTTTCCTTCCCGAGAAGACACACTCATGCATGCAAATCCGGTCAAAGGGTAAATCATAAAAGGACTTCAATCTTTCTTTAATATAATTTGCATTCAGAACCGCTATATCACTTGTTTTCTTCAGCCCTTCCGGCCCTAGTGTCCGCAGATAGGCATAGGCCTTTACCATTACGTTAAAATTACCGTAAAAGGCCTTAACCCGTCCGATACTGTCCGGACAATCGTAATTCCATTCATACAGATCATCTACTTTCATGATCCGGGGAATCGGCAGGTATGAAACCAGACGCTCCACGACGCCTACCGGACCACTTCCGGGACCGCCACAACCGTGTGGCGTCGAAAACGTCTTGTGCAGATTCAATTGAATTACATCAAACCCGAGATCACCCGGTCTTACCTCACCCATAAAGGCGTTGGCATTGGCTCCATCACAATAAAGGAATCCCCCTTTAGCATGGATAATCTCTGCAACCTCTCCTATGTTTCGTTCAAAGAGCCCCAGAGTATTGGGATTTGTCAGCATGAGACCTGCCACATCTTCCGTCATTAATTCACGCAAATGATCTATATCTACGCCCCCTTCGTTGTTGCTGTTGACAGTGACAGCCTTATATCCGCAGAGTGTACCCGACGCAGGATTTGTTCCGTGGGCCGCATCAGGTATCAGAATTTTACTGCGTTTTTCTCCCTTTTTATCAAAGTATTTTTTAACCAGCATGATACCCGTCAGTTCACCATGTGCCCCGGCTGCCGGCTGCATTGTAAACTCAGCCATTCCGAAAATTTCGCTGAGATATTGCTGCAATTCATAAATGAGCTGCAGGTTGCCCTGAGAAAATTCAGCAGGGGCATAAGGATGAATGGAGGTGAACCCGGCAAGTCGGGCTACATCCTCGTTAATCTTGGGGTTGTATTTCATCGTGCAGGAGCCAAGGGGATAAAAACCTACGTCAACACCAAAATTGCGTCTGGACAGAGCCGTGTAGTGACGAACCAGATCTATTTCGCCTACTTCCGGTAGATCAACATCATCCCGCAATAGATTTTTGTCGATAACTTCTTCAATATATACCTCAGGCACATCACATTGAGGAATACCCGAAGCCCTGCGTCCCGGGCGACTTTTTTCAAAAATCAGTTCCATTTATCCTCTCCTCTTTG
>CAZKGS010000215.1:0-4397 GCA_964552105.1 uncultured Syntrophaceae bacterium | reverse complement strand
GGTTAAAGTTTTCGCCTTCCTTGAACTTGAACAAAATTGAACATTCTGCAAAGGTTTCCCCGCATTTTGTAATTTTACCTTTTTACCACGTAGGCCAGGAGTCTGTCCAGAGAATGGATGATTTAAATAATGCGGTGTTAAAAAATAAGGATTAAACTTAAAGATAGTACGAAAAGAAAGGACATAATATATATGCTCCACCAGACAGGAACCCACCATGCAGCGAGAGAAGATGTTTCGTTAAAGCTGCCCACTGTGACAGGGGCGAATGGACTTGGGAATCCCATCATCCTGTGTGTGGTCGATGATTCTATTGTATTGACTGACAGCTCAATTCCACATGCAGGGCAACGGACATAATAATCGCCGGTGTGTGGGTCATGGCCTAAATACTCAAAAATTCCGGATGTTGCGGCAGCAGCAGGTGTGCCGATATCTATCCTTCCTTCCTGATTACAACCAAGACACTTTATCTTTTTTGTAATTATATTTGGACTCCTCTTCAATGTCTTTCCTTCTCGCCGTTCAATTCCCGGGTTTTCCAGTGTTATTTTAGATAAGGAAATGGAATCACAACAATTAATAAAAAATTGCCTTAAAGCATATATGTTTCATAATCATAAAGGCAATATTAATTAATTGTTAGGAATATATCAGCAGAAACCTAATGCTATGACAGTGATAAAAGGTAGGATTGGAGATTAATTTTTTTGTTCTTTAACCCAAGTTTTGTTCTAATATTATTTCGATGAAAATCAATCGCGCTTGTAGACAAATTCAGCATTTCCGCTATCTCTTTGGTGGATTTGTCCTCCTTGACTAGATTGGCTACCTGAATTTCTTTGGGTGTTAGCCTGTATTGTTGTGAGGACATGTTGCGCAGGAAAGGTGAAATGATATTGTTGAGATTCGTTTCGATCGCGTCAACGCAGGCAATTTGATTGTCATCCAATCGACTCGTTTTTAGTTTGTTTATAAAAGGCGAAACAAGTTCTTTGACATTTGCCAGAACATCCTGCCCGAGTTTGATTTTATCTTCCTCTCCGTGTTTTAGTAAAACCTTCATGGCGATGTTAGTTTCCTCGAGATAACTGGACTTGACTTCCAATTCATGCTCCCTTTTTTTCAAGGCTTCTTCCGCTTGCTTGCGCTTGGTAATGTCGCGTGTGACTCCCAGTATTCCCACGAGCCGGCCATTTGTGTCTCGCAGGAAAGTAAATTTAGCCTCTGCCCAGATTGTGGAGCCACCTTTGCAGATCAGTTCAAGTTCGAGGTTACGAGGCGTTAAAGGATCCTCTTGTCTCGACCTTTTGATGTCTGCTTCTTTCTCGAAAGCCTGCCTGGCAATATCGAGAGAATCCGGGGTTAATATTTCCTCCAACGTTTGATTCATCGTTTCCTTGGCGCTGTACCCTCTCATGCGTTTAACAGAGGGGCTGGTGTAGGTAAATCGAAGATTTGTATCCATTGTCCAAATGACATCTGACACATTCTCGGCAAGGAGACGGTACTTTTGCTCGCTTTTCCGAAGCGCTTCTTCCGCCAACTTGAATCTGGTGATGATCTTTGATAGATTCTCAATTTCTCTCAGGCGTTTTCGCCCGGATTGCTTTGCAATTTGCTGATAGTATTCTGACCTGGCCGTTTCTTCCTTTAATAAGGCCTCTAATTCTAAAACCTTATCCTTCCCGTTCGTTTTTTCATCAGACATTTTTATAATCCTCGGCTAAAATCACCAAAACTCCGGTCCAGTCCAGACCCCTGCTTTTTTTGAGAAGAGGAGCAATCTCGACGCCAGAGTAAAATCCCAATAAGGGAACATTGTGATGGGTCAATACTTCCTGGACTTTAGATGCCTCTTCAACGATCGTATTTGAACTATCGGCCGCACGTCCGGCGCAATCAATGTACATGCCGAATACGGCCTTTTTCCCGTCTTTTTCAATCTTTTCAATCAATTCTGCTGTATTTCTCTCGGCGGATTCCAATATGAGCGTTGCATCCCTTAGCATAAACTGCATCTCCATACCTGTTTCAAGATCGGCTTCAAATAAGTTAATACCTTTTCCATCAGGCAGAATGCCCGTGATCAATCTGTTTACATAAAGGCTTTCCTGGGGTTCGCCGTGTTTTTCTCCGAAGTTTACCCCGACGGTTAAATAATTTACAGGGTGTTGCTCTCGCCAATCCTGATCTGCAAAGGTTTCATCAATGATGTCAACGACAGGCCTGTCATCGAGTTCGTAGATCACGGAACCCTTCATCTTCGTAATTCTGTGATATATTCCATCAAGAGGTGTGCAGCCATGCATGATCCGGTAATATGGCTGGAAGTTTCCGGATAAAGCAAGACCTACCGCACATTGACTGTCCACATACGAACCGCAAAACTGCTTCGTGGTACTAAATGTGTAATCTCCTATTAATCCGGCTCCGATAACAGGTATATCGGGTTGGAGATTCTTTTCTATGCCGGCAAGCAGATTGGATGAAGTGTTTAAAACAGGTGGTTCTTCTTTTGTTGCTGGTGTCCGAACAGAGTCGTAAAATATCAGTAACATTTTGTCCTCTGATTTGCCTGACAGTTCTTCTATTAATTTTTGTCCCGCCAGTTGTTCCCCTTTATTTAATTCTCCTACAGCAGCAACTCTGAATTGGATCGTATCGGTTTCAATGATAGCAGCGCCGGCCGGTGCATCTTTATATGACAAATCATTATTTGTAATGATGCCTGCCGCTGAGCCACCAATGATCGGTATGTTCTTGCCCACGACAGACTGCAAGCCGGCAAAAAATTCATTATGATCAAGATGACCCGCACAAAAAGCAAACACAAGGTCAGGCCGCTGTATGCCTTGAGCTGCCATTGCCCCTTCGGCTGCAATCCTGCCTGATTGATAGGCATCGTTTCTATTGCTGTACCCGATTCCAGCTTTTGTATTTTTCATTTTCAATTTTCCCTGAGTTGCGGTCTCGGCATATTACACGCTATCCTTTTTGAGATAGTGCTGTTTTACGGCAGAGAGGAAACTAACCCCCCGTCCCATTTCTTCAAAGACGGGAATGCCCATTTCCTCTAAATCTTTTTTGAATTTATGGTAACTTTTCCACGTGCCTGCCGCCCAGACGATAGCGGGTTTTGCCAGTTTATCCTTCATCTCACTCAGCGGGCGCAACTTGCTGCTGTTAATCCTTTCTGAAAACAGATGTACGATGAGTGAATCCACATTTTCATCGTGCATTACGGCGTCAATAACCTTTGTGTAAACTCTCTCCATGCCGCTCTCTATAACGGCAGGCCATATATCTACGGGATTAGAAGGCTCCATCCATGGAGGAAAGACCTCTTTTATGGATTGTAATGTTTTCTCAGATAGTTGTGCGAGGGGGAGGTTAAAATCATGGAGGAAATCAGCCGTAATGATTCCCCCACCGCCGGAGAACGAAACGACGGCAGTGCCACCGTCATTCCTGCTGCTGTGCGTCATGGAGAAACCTTTCAAGAAGTCCATTAGTTCGTTAACATCGAATACCGGGATGATGCCTGCCTGCCTGAATGCATGGCCCATAATGGTGTAGTCTCCTGCCATGCTCGCGGTATGACTAATGGCTGCTTTCGCTCCTGAAGGACTCCTGCCACCCTTGAGGACGATAATCGGTTTTCTGGTCGACAGGCACAGTTCCATAAAACGTCTGACATCAGTAATGGATTCCACATACAGCCCGATTACCCCGGTATGAGGATCATTAATAAGATATTCCAGGAGTTCCGTTTCGTTTACATCACACTTGTTGCCAATGGAGCACATCTTGCTTATGCCCATTCCTCCCTGTTCAAGAATCATCATGAAAAAGGTGGCTGAGAGCATACCGCTCTGTACGACCATAGAAACATTCCCCGGGGCCATCAGAGTTTTCCATTCGTCAGTAAACATGAAGGAGAACACATGCCTGAGATGACCATCAAGAAGCCCCATGCAGTTGGGACCCCAGAGCCGTATATTATGTTTTCCGGCAAGATTGAGGCATTTTTCCTGTAGCCGTTTTCCTTCCTCGCCTGTCTCGGCAAATCCGGCTGACTCAATAATAATGCCCTTTACATTTTTCCTGGAACATTCCTCTATAGTGGCAGGAAGAAGTTCGGCCGGGATAAAATAAATGGCCAGCTCGAAGTCGTGGGGAATGGATTGAATATCGGGGTAACACTTAAGTCCAAGAATGGAGTCATATTTCGGGTTCACGGGATACACCCTGCCCCTGTAACCACCCAGGGTGTTATTCAGGATATGATAACCTCCCCTTGAAGGGTTGTCTGTGGCGCCAATGATTGCCACCCCGTCAGGATTGAAGAAAAAGTTCATAGGGCAAGGCAGCTCCTTTTTTATTTAACTATATAA
>CAZKGS010000214.1:0-4455 GCA_964552105.1 uncultured Syntrophaceae bacterium | reverse complement strand
GAATAAGGATTAAGATTATGAAAAAAACAATTAAAAATATGCTTTTCGGATTTATTTTGACAATAATAATTGCCAGCTTTGCCGGTGGTTATGGTTATTATCAAGGCAAAAAAGAATTGGAACATAAGAGAAAATATCAAGAACTTCAACAAGAGAAAGAAAAACTTGAAAAAACAGTTAATGAGATTGTCGTTAAGATGGGGAAAGTTGCACAAAATCTTCAGCAAGATAAGTGGAAAACTGTCAAAATGAATATATCAGCTTATTGCCCTTGTAAAAAGTGTTGTGAACAATGGGCAGATATTCCTGTTTCAAGTGGGAAAAGAAAAACTGCCAGCGGGCATACAATCCACGTAGGAGACAAATTCGTTGCCGCCCCACGTAACTACCCCTTTGGAACAGAAATGGTCATAGAGGGCTATGCAGGGGGCAAGGTGGTTAAGGTAGAGGATGTAGGTGGAGCAATTAAAGGTAATAAGCTTGATCTATACTTTGATACGCACAAAGAAGCACAGCTTTGGGGGAGAAAAGATGTTTTTGTTAAGGTGAGAAAAATTCCAGAGAATTAAAAAACTGTTTGTATGAGTGGTAATGACAATTAAACAGGAGCAAGACAATGGGTTACAAACAAGAAGAAATCGAATACAAAGGTCATACAATCGTTATCGAAAATGATGATGATCCGCTCAATCCCCGCACCGAATGGGATAACTTCACTGAAATACATTGTTGTTCAAGCAAGTATTATCTTGGTGAACATAACCATAAGGATTGGGATGAGTATCGTAAAGCCGTAGCAGAAGCAGAAAAACGTGGGGATATGGTTTTCGATGTTTATGCTTATATTCATGGCGGCACTGTTCTTTCTCTTGGTGATTTTTATGGTAGAGTGCCACAAGGACATGCTGAATTTGATAGCGGCAAATGCGGTTGTATCATTGTCAGAAAGAAAGACATTCTTGAGAATTGGGGAAAAGGCAAAAAGAACAGATGGACAAAAGCCCTAAGAGAAAAAGCATACGATGTTGCCAAAGGAGATATTGAAACATTCAATTCTTACTTGAGCGGTGAAGTTTACGGGTATATCGTTGACGACCATGAGGAAAGTTGTTGGGGATATTACAGCACCGAAGAAGCAATAGACGAAGCCAAAGGCATTGTCGATTGGATGGTCAAAGAAGCAAAGAAATCGCACTTTGAGCAGTTGAAAAAATGGATAAGAAACAGAGTCCCATTTTCGGTAAGGCAGTCAATGGGTGAAGCTCTAACTATATAACTATTAACCTTGAGCCAAAGGCGGCTGAATTCCAAAACTTTGGGTAAACCAAACCAATGGATGAAACCTGCCTTTGGCTAAATTTCCAGAGAAATTAAAAATCGTTTGTATGGGAAAAGATAACACTTAATCAGGAGTAAAATTATGGTAGGTTATAAAAAAGTAACTTATGGTTTTGTCACTCAAACCTTTGTAGTAAGAGATGGAGAGTTGGTTTGTTCCGAACAGGAGTTTACAGCAGGCGGCGACTGTGATTATTTAGATTTAGATGGTGCTGAAATGAATGACATTCCTGATGATGAAGGTTATCAGAATTTCGATATGAGAAGTCCATCAGGTGGTGACACCGTTGACGACATATGGAGCCTTGTCGATGTTCAGGATAGATACAGAGATATGCATGACGACAGCGAAACGGAAGAAGAATCAGATAACTTTGAGAACTTGTCTGATGATGTTGCCTGTAGGATTATTCACCTTTGTATGAATAAGATGGATGCTAACGTAGGTATCAATTGGGATGTCATTGACTTTTGGACTGATAAAGTCCTTGACCCTGATGATAGAGTTAATCAATAATTTCCAGAGAGTAAAAAATCTCAAAGTACACATATGAATAATAATAGATTTAAAAGTGAAGATAAACCAAAGCCAAAACAAGAGTTGCCAAAAGGTGATGATGCTAAGTGTGCTTTACTATATAGTTTACTTGTTAAAGATATGGCAAAGCAAGGAGTAGATGCTGATATTGCTGATGAGTTGGCGACTCAAGTAGTTGAAGACATACTTGAGGAAACTCAAATTGTAAGGCAAGCAGCACGATTAAGGTATAAAATATATTCAACTGTTTATTATAATTAGTTAGGAGATGACCTGATGGAAAACCCGAATGATTTAAACAATTATGATCCTGAAGACGTAAAAGCAATTTTTCTAGAGAATTAAAAAAGCATAAGTATATGTGTAAATCGATAACCCGAAAATGACCCGAAAGGAGGGCAGTAGACATGAAGAAAAATTAGAAAGTTTATTGCTTAGATCGATTATCGGAATGATTAGGTTTAAGCCGGTTCCTTGAGGTGGTACTCTAAATACCGGCTTGAGCAATTATAAAATCCATTGTTTTTCTTTTCTTTAGATTACCTTGCCGATTCCTCCAAAGTTGGCAAGGTTTTCTTTTGTCTAAATTTCCAGAGAAATAAAAAACTGTTTGTATGGGAGTAATGACAACCTTTATTTAATGGAGTAAAGAAAATGGCAAAGATGACATTGAAACAGTGGATTTTGGAACACAAAGAAGACCTGACAAACAGGATTTTCAGACTTCACACCGATTTAAGAGGTAAAGTTAAGTCGGTCAATTGGCAAGAGATTCGGACGATGGTCAAGAATGAGCCAACACTGAAACAGATGGCAGAAGCCGATGGGATCAAAGTCGGTAGGTAAAAGTTAGGGGGGAGAAATCCCCCCTTTTCTTTTGTTCAAATTTCCAGAGAATTAAAAAATTACTTGTATAGATAAATAGTCCGTGGCTAAAACATTTTAATAACTTTATTCAGGAGTAAAAAAATGGAAGCAAGAGACAAAACAAAAATTTATCGTAGCAAACAGAAGCAGCAGTTTGGTAGGCTGCACACGACAGAGAACAGAGGGAAAGTCTACAAGGTTACAGCTGGTTTCCCGTCTACAGCCGCACTTGATTTTAAAGCTGCTTTTGATAATGGTATCTTGGATAAAGATACTAAAATCATCGCTATTGAAAGAGTCAAGAGCCGGAGGGGGGCTATTGCAAGACAGCTTAACAACCTTACAAATAATTACCAGATTGCCGGTACTGATGCTCATTGTTTGAAACTTAGCAAGTTTCTTGCTGATAGCGAAAAGATCGATTACTTGCCGTATGATATGTGCGGAAACTTCACCGCTAAAATAGCTGGTTGGTTCTTTCGCAATCAAAAGAGGTTCGCAGATGGCATGAGAATGTCAATTACACTAACCGCAATCAGTCGTAAGCTCGAAACTTACAACGAAATTAAAGCGATTGTTGGCGACAAGTATCATAAGATCGTTTCTAAAGCATTGAAAAATGCAGTCTTTTCGGGTATCGGTGGTTTTTCTCTAACAAGTGAGATGCGTGACCATATTGCTTCGCAGGTTTTTCTTTTGCTTTGCAGTATGCCCGATAAACAAGTAGAGATTAACAGAGTATCAATATATGCTAACACAGAAGTGTCAACACAGGCAAAGCATATGATTGTACTTGATACTTATGTTTATGACGCTGAACATAATGTGAGAAATGCCAACACTTTTTCCCGCATTATCAATCGTTATAACGAAAAAGTATGCGATGCTTATCAGGTAATACTGAAAGCGAAAGCGAAAAAGAATAGGGTTCGATTCCCAAAAGATGAAAAAGTTGAGCTAACAATAGCTGACAAACAAAAAATGATGATCGCTGAAATTGTCGAAAGCGGTTGCAGTAATAAGGGCGTGGCGTGGGTTACGACAGGTCAAAAAGCAGCTATGACAAGATGGTGCAACAAGCTCGGTAAAAACCCCGATAAGGTGTGGCGTGCTATTCGGTCTTGGATTCGTATGCGGTCAGGGTATAAGGGTATTATAAATACCGTTACACCGAACAGAAGTTAAAGGATAAGGGGGGAGTAATCCCCCTTTTCTTTTTTTCCAGAGAAATAAAAAACTGTTTATATGGGAGTAATGACAACCTAAACAGGAGTAAAACAATGAAGTTAATGACTAAAGCAATCGAAAACAAAATACCTGCATTATATTCAGGTGAAAACATTCCTTTAGATGAAAAGGTTTGCCATGTGAAGTTCTTTCATCCTATGTGCCAAATGACATGGTTTGCAACAGAGTTTGACCCTGAAACAGGTATGTTTTTCGGTTGGGTCGAAAATGGGCAGATGTCAGAGTGGGGCAATTTTTCACTTACCGAAATGAAAAGCCTGAAAGTCAGAGGTTTGCCAATGGAAAGAGATATGTGGTTCAAACCTACACAGATGAAGAACATTCCTAACTATCAGAGGAATGGATAAGAGTCCGGCAGATAAGCCGGTATATGAAACCGATTCGCTTTCCACCCAGCGATTCTAAAGGACGAAGATGGTAATGTCTTTAGGATAGGAGAGCGGGTCGGTATAATTTCCAGAGAA
>CAZKGS010000213.1:0-4482 GCA_964552105.1 uncultured Syntrophaceae bacterium | reverse complement strand
CTCAATATCTTACGAATAGAAGCCCCGTCACATACTTGCCAAAAAATATGTAGGCCACAGCAGAAATCGACAGAAAAGGACCAAAAGGGATCGCATATTTCATGTCTTTTCCTTTAAAGATCATGACGGAGATACCAACAATTGCGCCAAGCAGAGAACCGGCAAGAAGAATAAACCATAGAGATTGCCAGCCCAAAAATGCCCCCAGCATGCCCATCAGTTTAATGTCACCCCCGCCCATTCCTTCTGTTTTTCTCAAAAGTTGATATCCTGCAGCAATCAGGTAAAAAAGCCCCCCGCCTATTGCAATACCCAGAAGAGAGTCAAGAGGCCTGACATTCATTACAAATATAGCCGAAAGAAAGAAAAGGGGAATTCCGGGCAACGTAATGATATCAGGAATAATCTGATGCTCCAGATCGATAAATGTTATTACTACAAGAGAAGATGAAAAGATAAATGTTAAGAGATACTGCAGAGTTAGTCCATATTTTAAGAAAAGAAGCACAGATAGTGTTGCCGTAAGAAATTCAACAGCCGGGTATACCGGTGATATTTTTATGTTGCAGTTTCGACACCTCCCTCTCAGGATTAAGTAGCTGATAATCGGTATATTATCATAGAACTTTATGGGGTGTTGACAGTTAACGCAGTGGGAAGCGGGCAGTATAATAGATTTGCCCGCGGGTATTCGAAAGATGCACACGTTGAGAAAACTTCCCACAACGCTTCCAAAGATCGCCAAAAGAATGATGACAAGATACCCTGTCAAAAATGTCACCAAATCGTCCCCTTATTCTTTGTTCTCAATAGCTACGGTTCTTGCGCAAAAAAACAAAAACCTAATCATAAATTACGAAAATACGAAAAAATTAAGCACGAAATTTTTATAAGTGTGAAGTTTTATACTGGAATTTAAGAGTGAACACAATGAAGTTTTTCATGTTGTTGATGTGAAATATGTCACATAATCCTATAGAGGTCTCTTATAACCGGGCGCGTCTCTTGAGACGTATCATATCAAGGATCTGAATCGCGTTTCCCTCAGTTCCGATCAGGCCCTTTTCACGTAAAACCCTTAGTTCCTTGTTGATGCTTTCTCTGGTAACACCGACCATACTTGCAAGGTCCCTTTGGGTTAGACGCAAGTCAATCTGTATAATGCCTTTCACTTCACCCTGCCTGCCATGAACTTCAGCCAATTCAACAAGTATTTTGGCAAGCCTGGTTGAAATGGTGAGAAAACATACATCTTCCAGGAGATCGTCTGTCCTGCGAAGGCGCATGGATAAGTTGGAAAAAATAGACTGTATCGCTTTTTCATTGTTGAGCAGAAATGAGAAGAAGTCACTTCGATTCAACGCGAATAATTCGGTTGGTTCAAGTGCTATAGCATCTGCTGATCGCGGCATTCCATCCAAGAGGGCCATTTCGCCGAAGAAATCCCCTTCAGAAAGAATTGCCGGTGAGACTTCGTCACCCGCATCCGATGGGAGGACAATCTTGATTCTTCCAGACTTCACGATATAAAGAGAGTTGCCCTCGTCTCCCTTGCGGAAAAGCGCCTCTCCTTTCTTTAGGGATCGGCGTTTTACTACTCTCGCAAGTCGTTCCTCGTCCTCAGTGTTGAGAGAATGAAACAGATCAACACCTCTCAGGAATTCCTTGGGTTTCATAATAGTCTACCCATTCTTTTAATGTTTTACACAAGTTGAAAAATATATTTCTATGAATTATAATATAAATAATATAGCTAATACTGAATGATAAGTCAAAAGATATGTTTGGATATGCTTGAGGTGATGTATGAAACAATTAGCTGTCAAAACAAATTCACGGTTTGAGATGATAGACATTACGAATCATGTGAGGTCTGTATTACGGGAAAGTAATGTAAAGAGCGGGATATGTTATGTTTTCGTTCCCCATACAACGGCCGCTGTTACGATCAACGAAAATGCCGATCCTGATGTGCCGCGGGATATTATTATGGAACTGGACAAGGTAATTCCGCTCCATGATAATTACAGGCATATGGAGGGAAATTCTGCCGCCCATATCAAGTCATCTCTTGTTGGTTCATCAGAGATGATCTTTATTGAAAATGGAAGCCTCGTCCTCGGTACATGGCAGTCTCTTTTTTTCTGTGAATTTGATGGCCCCAGGACGAGAAAGGTATTTGTAAAACTTGTGCCAACTGAGTAATAACCTGATAATATGGGCAAAGTAAAGATAACCATACTTGGATCCGGGACGTGCGTGCCTTCCCTGAAACGGAGCTCTCCTTCCGTATTCATGGAGACAGGTGGCGAAAATATACTTCTGGATTTGGGTGCCGGGACGATACGGAGACTTCTTGAGGCCGGTGCAACCATTTCCGGGATTACGCATTTATTTTTTACCCACCTTCACCCCGATCACACGGGCGAATTTGTTTCGTTTCTCTTTGCCACAAAATATCCTGAAACATACAGAAGAAGGACTCCTTTTTTTGTAGCCGGTGGCATGGGGATGAAGGATTTTTATCTTCGGCTCCGGGGGGTCTACGGGCAGTGGATTGAGTTGGAACCGGGAATGATGAATTTAATGGAAGTTGATCAAAAACGGCCGGACCTGCTTCATTTTGATTCTTTTGATCTTTATACTCTTCCAATGGAACACATAGAAAGCAGCGTCGGCTTTCGGATTGTAACCTCAGATGGTATATCGATTGCCTATACAGGAGATACCGATTTTTGTGAAAATGCAGTTACAATTGCCAGGGATGCGGATATTTTTATATGTGAGTCTGCTTTGCCGGATGAATTAAAAGTTCCGGGGCACCTTACACCTTCCCTGGCCGGTGAGATTGCAAAGAGAGCACGGGTAAAACAACTTGTCCTGACACATTTTTATCCTGAGTGTGATTCCGTTGATATAGAGGCCCAGTGTCGAAGGACCTATGGTGGGCCACTGATTCTTGCCCGGGATCTCATGCAGATGGAAGTTTCCAGGTCGGGGATAAGGGTAATAAAGTCAGGAGTCAAGAGTCAGAATTAAACTGGATACTGGATGCTGGTTTTTCCCTGGGACATTTTGTGGTTGTGTGGAACATGACAAGAATTCGATATTATTTTAAATTATCAAAGAGCATTCTTGCGGAAGCTTTCAGGTCTTTCTTTAATGACAATTGTCTCAATCTGGCGGCATCTGTATCATTTTATTCCATTATATCGGTCATACCGATCCTTTATCTCATTCTTTATATAAGCGGTTTTGTGTTAGGATCTTCGGAAAGTGCATATGTAGCCGTTGTTGACTTTATAAAAGATCTCCATCCTTATATGGAGGAAAAGTTGCTTTTTGAAATCAAACAATTGTCAGAGGTCAGTGGATTTACAGGGTGGCTGGCGTTTGCGTTTCTTTTATGGATTTCTACAATGTTTGTAACTTCTCTGGAAGCAGCTTTTACAACGATATTTAGAGTAGAGAACAAGAGGCAGACCTTCAGATCCTTATTCATGGCTGTTGCGGTAATACCCGTAGGCGTTGGCGCAATCCTTTTTTCCATAGTGGTAAATGCAGGGACGCAATTTCTGAAGAAATGGGAAATATGCTGCTTTTTTATCTATAGTGACCTTATAACACATGTTATCCCCTTTTCGGTCATTGTTCTGTTTTTTACACTCATATATAAAGTAATTCCCAATAAGAAGATTTCTTTTGTCCATGCACTTACCGGTGGTATAATGTGCGCTGTTTTCCTTGAAATTGCAGAGTTCCTGTTTAATTTATATCTGTCTTCTGGAGGAAACCCCGCCAGTTTTGTCTATGGTTCACTGAAGGCTTTAATATATGTGGTCATATGGGTATTTTACCTTGCCTGTATAACTCTCTTTGCGGGGGAAATCATATCCGTTTTAGATCGGAGAAGGGGAGAATATAAATAATCATGTTTGCATCTTTTATTTTAGCATCTGTTTCTCCCCGGAGAAAGGAACTCCTTGAGGGAATGGGTATCAAATTTGACGTAATTCCCAGTGGTATCGATGAAAAATTCCTGAATGGTGAAACACCAAGGGACCATGTATTGAGACTCTCTAAAGAAAAGAGTTCCGCTGTCTCTCGTAATAACCCCGATGCATGGGTGTTGGGTGCGGATACAGTTGTTATAATCGACGGGGAAGTCATAGGAAAACCGGGGACACAGAATGAAGCAAGGGCAATGCTGGCCAGGCTGAGTGGTCGGGAACACCGGGTAATAACCGGCTTTACCATTGTGAATAAGAGCGCTGATGTAATGATAACTGATGCAGTGGAGTCATTTGTCATATTTAAAGAGATATCGGAAGATGAAATGGATTGGTATGTAAAAACAAAGGAACCGTATGACAAGGCGGGAGGATATGCCGTGCAGGGGATGGCTGCATTTTTTATCAGGGAAAACCAGGGGTCAAACACGGATGGGGTCGGCCCTCCGCTTACCGAAGTTTGTGACGCCTT
>CAZKGS010000212.1:0-4491 GCA_964552105.1 uncultured Syntrophaceae bacterium | reverse complement strand
CTTCCTTGAACTTGAACAAAATTGAACATTCTGCAAAGGTCTCATTACTTATAACTGGTCTCTTCTCAATTCCTCCGGCGACCTTAGGGACAGATATGCAGGTGCAATATCGAAGACCGTTTTCGCACCGATCTGCCCTTCCCTGCTCAGACGATACGCTGCCCGCGCATAGGCAACAAGCACACTCCCCGTAAAAGCGGGATTGCTGTCCAGTTTCAGCCCGAATTCGATAATATGTCTGGAATTATCCGGCGTCTCGCCCGTTCTCATAACAAAGCCCCCATGAGGCATTGCAGCGTGCTTTGCATCCATTTCTTCCCGGGTTATAAACGTAACGTTCGTTTCATAGTCTGCAAAGTAATTGGGCATTGTTTTAATTTCTTCTTCTATCCTTGCCAGATCGGCACTTTCTTTGGCAACGACATAGCAGTCTCGCAAATGCTTTTCCTTTGTCGAAAGCTCCGGCATTTCTCCTGACCTGACCCGCTCAACGGCATTTTCAATGGGAATGGTATATTGCCGCGCATCGTTCACTCCCTCAATCCTTCTGACAGCATCAGAGTGACCCTGACTCACACCGGGCCCCCAGAAGGTGTATGCTTCACCCTGTGGCAATACCGACTCTTCAATGACGCGCAGTAAGGAAAACAGTCCCGGATCCCATCCAGTCGATATGATGCTCGTTTTGCCGGCTTTCCGTGCCGCTTTATCAACGACAGCATAATATTCGGGAATCTTCGCATGGGTATCGTAACTGTCGACTGTATTAAAGAGAGAAGCGAAAACCGGTCCCTGCTCAGGAAGATCCGTTGCAGAACCACCGCACAGGATCACCACATCAATGTTATTGATGTGCTGTTCAGCCTCAGAAAGTGAAAATACTTTTGTTATTCCGCTCTTTGTCACAATACCGGCGGGATCTCTTCGCGTAAAAATACCCGCCAAAACCATATCCGGATTTTGACTGAGTGCCAGTTCAACAGCTTTTCCAATGTTACCATAACCCACAATCCCAATTCTTATCTGTTTGTCCATTCATAAACTCCTTTGGTTAATATTCACATCTCGTGTATAAGAAAAAATGCCACTGTCTGCAAGAATAAAACATGCATGTATCAAGAACACATGGCAATCATCAATTCATAATAAAGCTCCGCCGCGAGGCAGACCTGTTGAAAAGAAATCGATTCATCGGGGGCATGGGCCTGTTCAAGCTTCCCCGGACCCAGAATAATCGGTTTGATCCCCGCCTCCCACAGAATATTGGCATCGGAATGACTCCGAAAGGCATGGGGCTTCCATGTGAGTGAACGAGAGGCATAGAGTTCCTTCAGGACTTCGACAACAGGCCCTTTTTCAGGAATATCATAGCCGGCATGGATGGTTGTGAAACGGAGGGTCATCTGAAGATGTTGATTTTTCTTTCTTTGTTTTTCTATCATTTCTTCCAGTTCAACGGTTATTTCTCCGATCGGGGCGTTCGGTGGCAGATGAGTATCTATCCACACTTCACAACGATCGGGAACGGCAAACCCTACGGGAGGGCTGAAGAGATCGCGTATATTATAAATCAGGCCGGACCTTTTCTTTACCATGTAATTTGAAAAATCAAGGAGAAGTCGGAGCATCGCTTCAACAGGGTTTTGCTCCTTATTGGCAAGCGAAGCATGCTTTCGCTTGCCGCCCGTCAGTATTTGAATTTCAACGTAACTGTAATGACTGAGACAAGGCTGAAGATCAGTCGGTTCTCCAATAATTGCCCATGGAAAGTGATAGTCGTTGACGAGTGCCTGCGCTCCATCACCATCTTCTTCTTCTCCTACGACCAGGGCAAGAGCTACCGGGAATCGGGAAGACATCTTTCCCCAGGCGCTGAGATACGATTCGATCATGGCGGCACAGCCGCTTTTCATGTCAGCAGTTCCCAGACCGGATATGGTATCATCATCTTCATGGTAGTCATAATCCTCCAGATCATAGGCAGCTACCGTGTCGAGGTGGCCGACCAGGACAAACTGAATTTCTCTATCCGGGGGCACAACAACCAGATTGCACCTGCTATCATCCACTTCCTGCCGAACGACGGGAAGGCCTTGTTTTTTCAGATATCCATGGAGAAAATCAAGAATCTCTTCCTCTTTTCCGGAAGGACTGTAAATATTAATGAGATGTTCCAGTAATTCCCGAAGTCTCCGGGGTTGAACGGCCGGTTCAGGAGTATCATTAGTTTTTGTGGGTTTTTTCATTTTCCGTTTTCTTCTTTGAGCTGTTTTAATTCGGAAGCGAGATTCAGACTGAGATAAAGATGATCTTCCGGACTGCCAAAACCGATTCTCCAGAAAAAGTTCAAGGCATCAAGATTATCAGCTACCGTATCGACAAGAAGCATTCGTACCCCATCTTCTAACATAATGTCTTTGAATTCTTTGAAGAGTTTTGTAGCAACGCCATGTCGCTTAAATTTCGGATCGACGCCCAGCCAGACCATAAGTCCATACTTCCATGCCGAGCGGCTTTTTGTCACCGTTGTTCCCAGTATAAAACCGGCAATTTTCTCCCCTGCCTCAGCAACCAGGCAGAACTCGGTATCCCCCTGGAAAAAACTAATAACTTCATATTCATCCCATGTACGGTAGAGATTCGGGACTTCGCGGGCACTGAAAAGTTGTTCACCAAGATGGAAAACCGCCGCAATATCGTCGATCTCCATCTCCCGGATCTCAATATCCGGTTTTTTCGGGATATTGCCCGAATCTTCGTTTTCCTGTTCATTCATATATCATTATCCCTATGGTTTGATCATCTGTTTACGTAAAAGATTTTTCATGAAAAAGAATTATAAAGCTGAGAATACCTTGTGTCAAGTCTCATGTCATTCTGAGGAGCAAAGCAACGAAGAATCTCCTGTAACCAGTTTATGTCACAATATTTATGACAACGTGTACTAAGGTTATGACTTATGGGGGAAAAGTGTTATAAAAATACTTGTAGAATTTTTTTTTGATTTATTGTAAATTTGCAATATTAAATAACTATCACAAATAAGAGGTTATCATGAGATTTGATATTGCAAAAAGCACCTCCGGAATGGCTTATGAGATAAGAAATATCGTGGGTGTAGCAAACAAGATACAACAGTGCGGCATCGATATCACCTGGAAAAACATAGGAGACCCGGTCGAAAAGGGGGAACATATCCCTGATTGGATGAAAGAGGTCTTATATGAGATAATCAAGGAAGATCGTTCTTACGCGTATTCCCCGACAAAGGGAGTTACAGAAACGAGAGAATTCCTGGCGGAGCTTGTAAATCAAAGAGGGGGAGCCCAGATAGATAAAGAAGATATTATCTTCTTTAACGGTCTCGGTGACGCTATCGCACGGGCTTACAGTTCCATGCGTGTCGATGCACGTATTATCATGCCGGAGCCGACTTACTCCACTCATTTTCTCGCAGAGGTTCACCATGCCTCCTTCCCCCCGAATACATATCGTATGAATCCATATCGTGACTGGCATCCCGATATCGTTGAACTTGAAAGGAAGGTAAAAAGCCATGATGCCATCGTTGGCATCCTGGTGATCAACCCCGATAATCCTACAGGTCATGTTTATCCGAAAAAAACCCTGAAAGAAATTGTCAGGATAGCAAAAGAATATGATCTCTTTCTTGTATTCGATGAAATATATCGAAACATCACTTACAACGGGCAGAAAACGCTACCTCTCTCTGACATCGTTGGAGATGTGCCTGCCATGAGCATGAAGGGCATATCCAAGGAATTCCCGTGGCCGGGAGCCAGATGCGGGTGGATTGAAGTATACAATGCGGATAAAGACGAGACTTTTGCGAGATATATCAATGCCATATTAACACAGAAAATGGCCGAAGTGTGTTCCACCACACTTCCACAACTCGCCATACCAAAGCTTATGACTCATCCCGAGTATGAACCATATCTGAACAACAGAATCAGACACTATGAAAAGCTTTCCAACATCGCATATAACATTTTCAGGGAAGTCCCTTACATTGTAGTTAACAGGACTAATGGCGCTTTTTACATGACCATCGCATTTAATGAAGCTGTCCTCAATCATAAGCAAAAGTTACATATTGAGGAACCTGAAGCAAGGCACCTGGTAGAGGAAATTGTTGCCCCCAAGATCGAACATGATAAGCGATTTGTCTATTATCTTCTGGGGGCTACAGGGATCTGTGTTGTGCCGCTGACATCATTTTTTACCCATCTGCCGGGTTTCAGAATCACTCTGCTTGAGAAGGACGAATCTAAATTCGAGCAGACAGTAAACAGGATTGCTGAAAAGATTGTGGAATATGTCGAATCTTCAAATTAGTTTCCATTTTTTTTGAAAAACCCACTTCTGGATGAGCACTAATTCAGGGTCTGTTATTTTGAGACCTTTGCAGAATTTTCAATTTTGTTCAAGTTCAAGGAAGGCGAAAATTTTAACCACAGGAATATATTG
>CAZKGS010000211.1:0-4500 GCA_964552105.1 uncultured Syntrophaceae bacterium | reverse complement strand
ATATCAAACAAGAACAGATAAGAAAAAACATCATAAATAAGCACATGATTATAATCCGGTTCTACTGATTTTATAATGATATCTTATTAGTATTGCTGTTCTAATAACTTTCAATCTTTAACAATAAACATTCTTGGATGTTTGGAATGGCGAAAGGAGGTGAGAACCGACAGCAGTTGAAAGGCAATGGTGAAAGAAGCTACTCATGGTGAAAAAAGATTTCCAGAAAAGGAGGTAGAAAAATGAAGAGAAATTGATTACTTGTGGTTATGTTAGTTGGGGTGCTGTTAATTCCGGCATCGGTGCTGGCAGTTGAAAAAACCGGTTCGATCCAGGGTTTTAACTGCATCACACAGGGTAAGGTTTGCCCCGTCGGAAAAGAAGATCCCGTAGCGGCAGCGGAAAAAGTTTTTGTCCTCTATCAGGAAAAAGGGGGAGATTACTACTTCCTGCCCAATGTGGACCGCGTCGTATTGGCAAGACATTTGAATACGACCGTCAAGATCAGCGGCGACATGAATGATAAATACAACGCCATCCATGTGAAGGAAATCTACGCCAAAGCTGGGAAAAAGTGGAGGAAAGTCTGGTCGGTTGACCTGCAGGATGAGATTTACACAGACATCTTAGGAGCGCACCCGCTTAAAAGAGGTCAGTAATATCTCTCCACAAGCATAACCCCCCGGCTTCGCCGGGGGGTTATTTATATGATTCCGAAATGTTCGATAAGAGTTTTTATCCCGTATCCTCTCGGCCTCAAAAATGGCATCGGCAAAACGAAACATGAGCACACTCTGAATTGTAGTCATTTCAAAAGGAAATCCCCTTATGATCTTTCAGGGAGCACGGGGCCTGGGCGAGTTGTATGTCTTGGGATGTGTCATAAGCTGGGTGATCTATTCGCTTGTCGGAAAAGTTACCATAAAGGACATGTTTCCTGTGGCTGCCGTGACTTCTGCCTGTATCAGCGGTGCGTACCTGACAAATAAACGGTTTTGAGATTCTGCAAATACATAAAAAAATACCTTGACTAACTATTTGAATTCAATGTATTTTTACGCTATATGTAAAGTATAATACGACCCGTTGTGAATTTTTTATAGAAGCGTCCGACTGAGAAAGTGAGGGTAGACAATGAACGCATTGAAAACGGTTTTGTTTTTATCATTATCCACACTTATTCTCATCAGCTCTGCTCCTGCCAATTCTCAAAATAAGGTTATTTCCATCGATTCGTCAGGAATCAAAGAATTAATGAACAGTAAGGACTGTTCCCTGCTGATTGTTGCAACGGCGGCATGGTGCGCGCCATGCCGTGAAGAATTACCCGTCCTCAATAAGATGTATCTGAAATATAAGGATCAAGGTCTCAAGCTGGTGGCCATCAGTCTTGATTTAGCTGCTTCGGATATGCAACGTATCGTAGATAAGATTGATATCAAATTTCCGGTCTACTGGGGTGGCGATAAAATGGCATTCGAATACAGCATATTCGGGGTACCTACCATTTTAGTAATGAAAGATGGACAGGTTAATGAAAGGGTAATAGGAAAACGTTCCGAGAAGTTTATTGAAGAGAAGATTTCTCGCCTGGTTGAGTCATGCTCTCCTTAACGAAGGTCGGATGTTTTTTTATTCTGACAGGGCAGACGGACATGAAAAATGCAAAATCAAGAAAGACTCCTTTTTTGCTTCTCCTTCTTTTCCTTGGTTTACTTCTCGTCGGGATAAACGTGGGAGAAGTATCTGCGGTCTGGGAAAAAGCTGTCAGAATCTGCCTTAGTTGCATAGGGATCGGATAATGTGGAACCTGAGACGTTGGGTACAAGGTGTTGCAACATTAGTCAGTAATGCCTACCTGTTATTTCCGTTTACCCGGAATATTTACCAGGGCAGGCTCAAATCCATGTGCGTACCCGGCCTCAATTGTTATTCCTGTCCTGCCGCAACGGGCGCATGCCCACTTGGCTCGATCCAGAGTATCTTATCCACCGTACGACCAAGCTTCAGCTCTGGACGCTATCATATCAGTCTTTATGTCCTTGGCATGCTGGGGCTTGTCGGCAGCCTCGTGGGACGTATGCCCTGCGCATGGGTGTGTCCCTTCGGTCTGATGCAGGAACTCATCCACAAGATTCCTTCTCGCAAGTTTGAAATTCCCAAAGCCTTAATCTATGTCAAATATCTTATTCTGGCATTGTTTATTTTCCTCCTCCCTGTCCTGGTCGTCGATCAATTTGGTTACGGTATGACATGGTTTTGCAAGTATATCTGTCCGGCTGGTACACTCGAGGCGGGTATTCCGATGATGTTTCTTCAACCATTCCTGCGGGAGTTAATCGGAATCCTGTATTACAGCAAATTAATAATTCTCGTGGTGTTTCTGATATTGATGGTCTTTATTCGTCGTCCCTTCTGCCGGATTGCCTGTCCCCTGGGGGCGATCTATTCCCTCTTTAATAAAGTCAGTATCTTCAGAATGGTTCACGACCCCGATGCCTGTGTCCTCTGCAAGCAGTGCTATCGGGATTGTCCTATGGGCGTTCGATTTTATGAGGGTGCCAATCAGGTCGATTGCATACGTTGTCTGAAGTGTTATCAGGAATCATGCCAGTATGGAACCATTTCCATTGAAGTGGCCGGCATCCCAGTCCGTCCTGTTCCGAAAAAGGGTGAAAAAAAGGAAGAAATTCCGGCTTAGGTAAAATGTACATATCATGCCGAAGTGTCCGTGTTATTGATTTTTCTCTTTCACGGGTACTTCATATATGTTGACAAACATACTGCACATGGATACATTATAAGGAAGTGTCGAAATTTTGTAAGAGTTCGGATAGATTGGATTTTTGTCTATCAATCTAACCGTTTTTGACCATTCGCAGGATGGTGTAAATGAGGAGGAAAGCCATGAAGAAATTATTCGTGTCAGTGGCGGTAATCCTGAGCATTGTTTTCATGATGCATGGTTATGTGGTTGCCGATAATCCGATTCCAAAGGCAGGAGAAGTTCTGCCTGCGATGAAATTGAAGATACCGGAGAAGGCGGAAGATCGCAATTACCTCGGCCTTTCGGGCAGCGGAGGATTCGCTATACCGGATATTAAAGCTCAGGTGGTAATTATCGAAATTTTCAGTATGTACTGACCTTTCTGTCAGAAGGAGGCTCCTTCTATCAACAAATTGTATCAAATCATAGAAAGTAATCAGGACACGAAAGGAAACGTAAAACTCATAGGAATCGGAGCGGGTAATTCCCCCTATGAGGTCAACTATTTCCGGGAAACATATAAGATACCGTTCCCGCTGTTTGACGATAAGCATTATGACATCCATGAGATGGTAGGAATGGTCAGGACCCCGTATTTCTTTGTTGTGAAAATCAATAAAGATGGAACTCATAAACTTACCTATACTCAATTAGGAGGATTTAAAACAGCAGAAGAATTTCTGGATTTAATCCTCAAAGAGTCGGGATTAAAGTAGGGGTGTAAACGAATTTGCTTTCCTTTATAAAAAGACAAATTGTTATCGTAACAACTAACTGAGCCTTGAGATTGAATTAAATCCAAAGCTCGAAATCAAAATTTCGAATCAATGCTAAACACGAAATGTCCAAATCATTTCTTAAGCTTCTGAATCAGACACGATATAATGCGCTTTACTTGAATATCAGTCGTTCAGAAGGGAGGTTAAAAAAATGAAAAGAATAATGCTTGTAAATTTATCAATAGTAATCCTGTCGGTATTTCTCGTGGCCGGAAGTGCATTCGGCCTGTCAGAAGTATATAAAAACAATATTTATGATCCCGGAATGTTGAAACCGACAGACAGTGTTCTTAAAGTGAAGGTCGGCGACAGGGCTCCCGACTTTTCTCTTCCGTCTGTGCAGGGAGGGAACGTCACTCTCAACCAGTCCCGTGGAAAGAAGAATGTGGTCATTTCATTCATTCCGGCAGCCTGGACTCCCGTCTGTTCGGATCAATGGCCCGGCTATAATATTGCCAAGCCGATTTTCGATAAATACGATGCCATCCTCCTTGGAATTTCGGCTGATAATATTCCTACTTTATTTGCATGGACGAATCAGATGGGAAAACTATGGTTTCCTGTCCTTTCCGATTTCTGGCCCCATGGTGCACTTGCGAGCAAACTCGGCATATTGCGTTCCAATGGTACGACGGAGCGGGCCACTTTTATCATCGATAAAAAGGGGATCATTCGGTATATTGACGTCCACGATATCAACAGACGCCCGCCTCTGGAGGATATTGTAAAGGAATTACAAAAATTAGAATAACTGAAGGAACAAGAGTTTGCTTATTTCCGGATAGGCAAATAGCTCTCAATCGTAACGTGCTATAGGCTTCATTTTTTTCGAAAGAACAAATAATTAGATCTGAAGAGCTATTTGCCTTGGGATGTCGATGTCCTATTACCCTGTGGCCGGCTGCCTCAATGTTATAGATTACTTTCCCGGATTTGCTGTTGTTAAATTGATGA